>CAYQQT010000136.1:0-8464 GCA_964419375.1 uncultured bacterium | reverse complement strand
AGCGGCCCTTCCGCGCGCAGGCAGGCGGCGCGCACGTCCCAGCGTCCGCGGGGCAGCCGGCAGGCGATCTCGACGAACTGGCCCTCGGTGCCGCCCACGCTCAGCGTGTCGCCGACCAGCAGCACGCGCGTGCGCGGCCCGCTCACGACACCATCTCCGCGCACGAGGCGCGCGCGCTCGTGCCCTCCGTCAGCCGCTGCAGCGCGCGGTCGAGGACCACGAGGCCCCACAGCCGGTGGCAGTATTCGGGGCGGCGACTTTCGGCGTGACGCGCCACGAGGGCGCGCACCGCCGCCGGCCGCACGCCGACCGCCGCCAGCCGCGTGCCGTCGCCCAGCATGTCGTGGAAGAAGCCGGATAACGGGCCCGAGAACCACGCCTGGATGGGGGAGCCGAACCCCTGCTTGCGACGGGTGAGCACGACGGGCGGCACGCGGCCGTGCAGCACGCGCCGGAGCAGGTACTTCGTGGTGGAGCCGCGCATCCGGAGCGCAGGCGGCAGCGCGCACGCGAACTCGATGAGCGGGTGATCGAGGAAGGGCACGCGCGCTTCCAGCGAGTTGGCCATCGTCATGCGGTCGACCTTCGTCAGGATGTCCCCCGGCAGGTAGGTCTGCAGGTCGAAATCCTGAAGCCGCGAGAGGGGATCGAGGCCCGCGCCCGCGGTGAGGGTGCCGTTGAAGGAGAACCGGCGCGTGCCCGGCTCCAGCAGCTCGTCGAGGGCGCGGTGCGGGAAGAGCGCGATGGCGTCGAGGTAGCGCTCCATCCGCGGCAGCGACATGTTGAAGAGCAGGTTCTTGCCCCGCGTGCCCTCGGGCAGCGCGTCGCTCAGGCGCTTGAGGCCGGCGCCGAGGCCGGCGTCGGCGAGCCGCCCGAGGTGACGCCGGCGATGGTCCACGAGGTAGCGGTCGTAGCCGGCGAAGAGCTCGTCGCCGCCGTCGCCCGACATCACGACCTTCACGTGCTGTCGCGCCAGGCGCGACACGAGGAAGGTGGGAATGGACGAGGAGTCGGCGAAAGGCTCGTCGACGGCGCTCAGCACGTCCTCCAGCACGTGAATGTCCCCCGCGCCCACCCGCAGCTCGATGTGCTCGGTGCCGCACCACTTCGCGACCTCGCGCGCGTACGGCAGCTCGCTGATGGCATCATCGTCGAAGCCGACCGAGAAGGTCTTCACGCGGGCGCCGGTGTCGCGCGCCATGAGCGCCACCACCGCGCTGGAATCCAGGCCGCCGCTGAGGAAGGCGCCCACGGGCACGTCGCTGACGAGATGCGAATGCACCGCATCCTGGAGCAGGGTGTCGAGCGCCGCCACCGCTTCCTCCTCGCGGCGCGGGCCCACGGGGCCGCGGAAGAACGGGGTCGGCGTCCAGAAGGGCCGGGGGTTACCCACGCGGCCGTCGCGCACGGTGAGAGTGTGCCCGGGGGGCAGCTTGACGACCGCCTGCAAAATCGTGTGAGGATCCGGCACGTAGCCGTACCCGAGATACGCGCTCACGGCGGTGAGGTCGATGCGGCGCTCCACCCACGGGCTCAGCGTGAGCGCCTTGAGCTCGGAGCCGAACACGACGCCGTGCGCGGTGGGCGCGTAGAAGAGCGGCTTGATGCCCACGCGGTCGCGCGCGAGGAAGAGGGTGGAGGTGGAGCGGTCCCAGATCGCGAAGGCGAACATCCCGCGCAGCCGCTGCACGCACGCCTCGCCGTCCTCCTCCCAGAGGTGCACGAGCACCTCGGTGTCCGAGGCCGTGCGGAAGGTGTGCCCGCGCGCGAGGAGGTCCGCGCGCACCTCGCGGTAGTTGTAGATCTCACCGTTGAAGACCACCCACACGGAGCCGTCCTCGTTGGCCATGGGCTGGTCGCCGGTGGCGAGGTCGATGATGCTGAGCCGGCGCATGCCCATGCCGAGGGCGCCGTCGCAGTACACGCCGCCGCCGTCGGGGCCGCGATGCACGAGGGAGTCGTCCATGCGGCGCAGGAGCTCCTTGTCGGCCGGCTGCCGCGCGTCGGCGCCAAGGAGACCGTAGATGCCACACATTAGGCTGTCCTCACTCGGGAGACGGCGGCCCGCGCCGGCTGCAGGCGCGCGGGCGCCAGCCGCTCGTGCATCGCCCGCGCGGCCAGAGCCAGTCCGCCGAAGTAATAGAAATAGAAGTTGTAGGCGGCGGGATGGAGCATTGCCGCGAAGGCGAAGGCGACCAGGCTCACCTGCAGCCCGGACGCCAGCCAGAAGAGATCTCGGTGGGCGGGATCGCCGCGCGTGCGCCTGACCACGCGGCCCACGGCCTTCAGCGTGCCCACGACGACGGCGACGTAGAGGATGAGGCCGGGCAGGCCCAGCTCCATCCCCACCTGCAGATACGCGTTGTGGACGGCGGCCCAGCGTGTGCCCCGCTCCTTGTTCAGCGCGAGCTCGTTGTTGCCGATGCCGGCCCCGATGACCGGGTGGCGGGCGATGTACCCCATGGCGACGAAGAGATCCTCCTGGCGCTGTTCGGCGGAGTTCGTGTCGTCGGCTTCGACGTCCGTGATGGTGGCCAGGCGCGCGTAGTACGACGAGGGCACCAGCGGCGCCAGCACGAGCAGCAGGCCGACGGCAGCGAAGGCGTACTTGGGCCCCGCCCGCCGCGTGATCCGCCACAGCACGATGGCGGCCGACAGCGCGAGGGTGAGAAAGCCGCCCCGCGAGAACGTGAGCACGATCGCCACGAGGTCGAGCGCGATGATGCCGATGAGCACGGCGCGCCACAGGGGCCGCTTCGTCAGGAAGAGCAGCGCCACCGTGAAGGGCAGCACGAGGTTGAGCGTGAGCGCGAGATCGTTCGGGTTGCCCGTCATGGGGCCCGCGTCGTAGCCCCGGATGCGGCCCGCGCCGTACTGCATGTAGATGCCCGAGGCGTAGTTCTTCACGCCGCTGAGGGCGGCGGGCACGGTCATAAGGGTGAGGCCCCACGCCACCTGGCGCAGCCGCACGGGCGTGGTCACCGTGTTGGTGAGCAGCCAGAAGATCACCAGCGTCTTCAGGTAGAGATCGGTGAGCAGGGCCCAGCTGCCGCCCGGCCACACGGAGAAGGGCACGGTGACGAAGGCCCACGCCACCAGCCAGAGGGTGAGCTTCATCTCGCGCGGCCAGATGGTGAGCGGCCGGCCGCGCGAGACCTGGTAGTGGACGTAGCTCGCCACCGCCACCACCACGGTGAGCAGGGCCACCCGGAGCGCCGATAGGCCGGGGACGAAGGTCTGCGGCGCCACGAGCAGGACGCAGGTGAAGGCCATCATCGCCCAGAAGGGCAGTGTCATGTCCGCGCTCCCGCTCGCCGCCGCCGCGGGCGGAAGGTCGAGGCGGGCGGCAGCGGGCCGCCACCATTCGGCGCGCCGCACGCTCATATCGTGCCCACGCCTTTCGAGGCCCAGCGCACCTGGACATCGCGGGCCATCGCGCGCGCGCGCGCCCAGTCACTGGGGCGCAGGACGAAGGCGACGAGGGCGGCCACCAGCATCGCCTTGAGGAGCAGGACGAGCGGCAGCGACTCCCGCGGGATGTAGGTGGACCCCAGGAAGAGGACGACGGCGACCCCCGTGGCCTTCGCGAGCGGCCACATGTCCAGGGGCACGTGCCATGCGCGGCGCGCGGCCAGCCACGACAGCACCACCATGCTCACCGCGGTGACCAGGCGCGCGCCGGCGGCGCCCGCGGTGCCCGCGATCGGCACCAGCACCGCGTTGGCGACGATGTTGATGCAGGCGGTGGCGGCGGCCACCGCCGCCACGTACCCGGTCCAGTTGCGCACGAAGAGGCCCGTGTCGATGAAGAGGCAGAGGGCGAGCGTCACGTGCGCGAGCATGAACACCGGCACGAGGCTGGCCGCCGCCCAGAACGGCGGCGCCGTCATGAGCCGTATGACGTCGTCCATGACGAGGGCGGCGCCGAAGGCGGCCACGAGCAGGATGGACATGACGAGATGGAAGATGCGGTCGATGACCTTCTCGGCGTCGGGGTCGCGCATGATCTGGTACTGCGCGGGCTCCCAGAAGTTGGCAAAGGGCTGGATAACCGCGATGTACAGCACCGCCGAGAACTGGATGGCCATCGAGTAGATGCCCACCTCCCCGAGGGAGACGTGGCGGGTGAGGAAGAGGCGGTCCGCCTGGTTGATGAGCGTCCACACGAGCGGCGTGAAGAGCAGCGGCGCCCCGTAGCGGAGGATCTGGCGCGCGAGGGTGGGCGAGAAGGTGGTCCCCACCTCGCGCAGCGTGTAGGCGAGCAGGCCCACGCAGAAGACGGCGTACGTGATCAGCTCGCCGTAGAGCAGGCCCCGCACGCCCATGCCGGAGCCCACCACGAACAGCATGTTCAGCGACACCCCCACCGCCACCGTGCTCAGCGAGATGGCACTGAAGGTGCCCGAGCGCTGCCGGAGCTGCAGGTGCGCCATACACGCGTCGAAGATGTTGGTGAACAAGAGGGTGACGAGGCCCAGGCGCAGGAATGACGCGTAGGCGGCATCGCCGAAGATGAGGGCCGCCAGCGCCTGCGACTGCCACAGCGCGATGGAGATGCCGCTGCCGAGCACGCCGACGAAGAGCGCGAGGGCCGTGCTCACCGCCTCGCGGCGCACGCCGCCGGCGTCGCTGGCGAAGCGGATCATGGCCGTACGCAGGCCGAAGCTGAGGAAGATGCCGACCATGTCCACGCCCGCCACCACCATCGCCTTGATGCCGTAGTCCTCCGGCGTCAGGTACCGCGTGTAGAGCGGCAGCAGCAGGAAGCCCACGAGCCGGTTCGCCACGGAGCCCAGGCCATAGACGAGCCAGTGGCGGCTGACGTGGCGCAGCGACATCGACGGGCGCGTGACTGCGACGTCCGGCTGCTGCTCGACGACGAGACTCACGCTGCGCGCGACCTCACAGTCTGATGACGCGGTCGGTGGGCGCGGGCAGCCCCCAGGTGGCGGCCCGCGTGTCGATGACGAGAGCGGAGTGCTCGATGACCTGCGCGTAGTCGAACTCGCGGTGATCGGTGAGGATCAGCACGCAGTCCGCGCCGCTGAGCTCGGCGTCGGTGACCTCCACCGCCTTGAGGGCGCCGCCGTCCAAAAGGAGGGACGGCACGTGGGGGTCGGCGTACGACACCTCCGCCCCCAGCTCGCGCAGCGTGGTGACGATCTCGATGGCGGGCGACTCCCGCACGTCACCCACCCCGCGCTTGTAGGCGACGCCGAGGACGAGAATGCGGGCGCCGTTGACGGACCGGGCGCGCCGGTTGAGCGCCTCCGTGACGAGGTGCACGACGTGATCGGGCATGGCGCGGTTCACCTCGTCGGCGAGGTGGATGAAGCGCGCCTCGTAGCCGTTCAGCCGCATCTTCCACGAGAGATAGAAGGGGTCGATGGGGATGCAGTGGCCGCCGATGCCGGGGCCCGGGTAGAAGGGCATGAAGCCGAAGGGCTTGCTCGCCGCCGCCTCGATCACTTCGCGCGTCTCCAGGCCGAGCTTGCGGCACATCAGCGAGAACTCGTTGGCGAGGGCGATGTTGACGTTGCGGAACACGTTCTCGTAGAGCTTGGCCAGCTCCGCGACTTTCGGGCTTGATACGGGCAGCACCCTCGTGACGACCTGCTGGTAGACGAGGGCGGCGAGCCCGGTGCAGGCGGGCGTCACGCCGCCCACCACCTTGGGCACGTCCTTCATCCCGTACTTCTCGTTGCCGGGGTCGATGCGCTCGGGCGAGAAGGCGAGGAAGACGTCGCGGCCCACGGTGGCGCCGCACTTCTCGAAGAGCGGCACCAGCAGCTCCTCGGTGGTGCCCGGATACGTCGTCGACTCGAGGATGACGAGCTGGCCGGGGCGGAAGCGCGAGGCCACGTCCTCGGCGGCCGCCACCACGTAGGAGATGTCGGGGTCCTTCGACTTGCGCAGGGGAGTGGGGACGCAAATGATAATGACGTCGCTCTGCTCCAGCATGGAGAAGTCCGCCGTTGCCTCATAGCGGCCCTCGCGCACGAGCGCGGCCAGCTCTGCTCCGGCCACGTCCGGGGTATGCGACTGGCCCTGGTTCAGGGCGCCCACGCGGTCCAGGTCGCGGTCGAGGCCGATGACGGGAAGCCCCGCACGCGCGAACTCCACGGCGAGCGGAAGGCCGACATAGCCCTGGCCGATGATGGCCACGCGGGCCTGGCGCGCGGTGATGCGGGCTTCGAGGGCTGAGCGGTAATCCTCATGCAGCATGCTTGATGCTCCCTTGCGCGGGTCGCGCGGCGGTGGAGTCCACGGAAGAGGCGACCACGTCGGTGGCGGCGGTGGCGCCGAGGCCAAAGAGCACGACTTTGACGGTGTCGAAGAGGACCCTGAGGTCGAGCCAGAGCGAGAGATGCTTGACGTAGTAGAGGTCGTACCGCATCTTCTCGGTCTCTTCCTTCAGGTTGTTGGCGTAGCCGTAGCGCACCTGGGCCCACCCCGTGACGCCGGGGCGAACGGCGGAGCGCAGCGAGTAGAACGGGATGTGCTCCATGAAGAGGTTGAAGTTCGAGACCGGGTGCGGCCTCGGCCCCACGAGGTTCATGTCCCCCCGCAGCACGTTGATGAACTGCGGCAGCTCGTCGAGCCGGAACTTGCGCAGCACTTTGCCGACCCGCGTGATGCGGTGTCCGTTGTCGGCCACCCACTCGGACGTCTCGCCGGCGTCCGGACGCATCGTGCGGAACTTGATGAGACGGAAGGGCACGTTGTGCAGGCCCACGCGCTTCTGCACGAAGAACACCGGACCACGCGAGTCGGCTTTGATGACGAGGGCGACGAGGCCGATCACCAGCCCGAGGGCGAGCAGACCGACCACCGCCACGCACACGCTCAGGCCGCGCCCGAGGGCGCGGTGCAGGCGCGTGGCGCGAAAGCCGCGCGAGAAGAGGAGCGCGCTCGGCGTGAGCGACTCGATGGCGATCTTGCCCGTGAGCCGCTCGTAGACGACCAGACCGTCCTCCACCGGGATGCCCCGCGCGCGCGACTCCAGCAGCGAGCGCACGGCGACGCGGCCACGTCGCTCGCCACCGGGAGCGACGATGATGCGGTCGGGACGGACCTCCGCGATGATCTTGCCCAACCGCTCCAGCGGCCCCAGCAGCGGATAGCGGCCGGTGGGGATGTTCGAGGGCGACCCGTCGTCGACCATGACCACGCCGTGGCGCAGGTGGGGCTGCGACCGCAGCCGGTCGGCGAGGGCGTAGGCGAGGGGGCTCGCCCCCACGATCATCACGCGCCGGGTGGCCACCGGGGTGCGGAGCACGCCGCAGAAGGCCGTGCGCAGCGCGAGCAGTATCCCGAGCACGGCGAAGCTCGACAGCACCCGCTCGCCGTGCAGGGCCATCTCCGGGAAGACCACGTAGAAGCCGGAGAGCAGCACGACCGACATGACGGCCGCTCGCAGGACGCGCCGCCGGCACGCCGTGAAATCGGTGGCGATGCGCCAGTCGTAGAGGTCGGTGTAGTAGAAGCTCACCACGCAGCAGAGCGACAGCGCGACCGCCTTGCCGGCGAGCGATCCCACGTCGGCCAGGCCCGCGAGCGGCGTGGGCGACGAGAGCGCGATCAGCGTGCCCACGACGAGGGCGAGCGCGCTCGTCTCGAAGAGGGCGAGGGTGACGGCCATCAGGCGCTCTTGCGCCGCGCCCAGCGGCTACCACGGCGGCTGGCGCCGCGGTCGGGCTCGGGGTAGCCGTAGGCGGCGTCGTAGTAGCTCGAGAGCGGGCGCTCGGCCTCGTTGAAGACGATGCCGAGCACCTTCGACGGCTCCATCACGTTGAGCGCCTCTTCGAGCAGCCCGCGCGGCGTGCGGTGGGCAGCCACCACGAGGAAGAAGCCGTCCACGAGCTTGCCGAGCACGCGGCAGTCGGGGAACGGCACCACGGGCGGGGTGTCCAGCACGATGTAGTCGTAGCGCCGGCGCGCAGCGTCCAGCAGCTCCGCCAGGCGCGGCGAGTTCAACAGCTCGTAGGGCGTCGGGGTGGCCTGCCCCGCGGGCAGGATGGACATGTTGAACTCCGGACGGCGCCGGATGACGTCGCCCAGGGTGCGCTGCGGATCGAGGATGGCGTCGATGAGCCCCGGGTCGTCGCCGCTGCCGCCCAGGCGCTTGTCCACCGACGGCCGGCGGAGATCGGCGTCGATGATCAGCACGCGCGCGGTGGGGTCCTGCGCGAGCGCGCCCGCGAGATTGATGGAGGTCGTGGTCTTGCCGTCCCCCGCCCCCGGGCTGGAGACGGCGACGAGCACGCACGCCTTGCCGGCGCGGGTCTGCTCGACGAGGTGACGGAGTACGCGGTACTGCTCGGCCTCCACCGATGCCGGCCGCATCAGGCTCACGAGATGGGCGTCGATGTCGTGCACGACCTGTGGCCGCGGCGCGGGCGTCTCCGGGCGCGCCACGGGCGCGGGCGGGCGCGCGAAGGGCAAGGGCGCCACGGCGGGGGAT
>CAYQQT010000135.1:0-8477 GCA_964419375.1 uncultured bacterium | reverse complement strand
CGCCCGCCGCTACGTGCGCTACGGCGCCAGCCCGCGCGGCGCGCAGGCGCTCGTGCTCGGCGCTAAGGTGCGCGCGCTGTCGGAGGGCCGCTACAACGTGAGCGTGGAAGACCTCAAGGCGATGGCGCCGTGCGCCCTTCGCCACCGCATCATCCTGAACTTCGAAGGGGAGGCGGAGGGCATCGACGCCGACACGCTCATCGCCCAGATCATCGAGAGCATGGAGTCCGCCACCGCGCGAGCCAAAGAACCCTTTCTTCGCTGAGCGAGGGGGAGGACATGCCCGAGCCCGAATCACTCGAACGGCACCAGGCGCTGGAGGTGCTCGTGCGCGGCGTGGCCGCGCAGATCCGCCGGCGCCGCGCCGAGCACTATGCGCTGCGCGGCGCCTTCTGGACGGCGCTCGCGGCCGTTGTCATCCTGCTCCTCAAAGGCGTCATCGGCCCGTGGGCGGTGGAGGGCGCGGGTGCGCTCGTGGTGGCCGGCATCCTCGCGGGCACGCTCTTCGGGTTCACACGGCCTATCCCGAAAGCGGATGCCGCGCGGCTGGCCGACCGGGCCTTCGGCCTCGAGGATCGTGTGGCGACGGCGCTCGAGTGGGCGCAGCGCCCCGATCGCACCCCGCTCGTCACGGCGCTCGTCGACGACGCCACCGAGCGCGTGCAGCGCCTGGAGCCGCGCACCATCGTCAGCCGGATTATGCCGCGCGAGGCGCGCGTGCTGCCGGTGCCGGTGGTGATGGCCGTCGTCCTCGCGCTCGCTCCCGCGCTGCCCCTGCCGTCCAGCCGGTTCTTCCCGGACTTCTCGCCGAGCGGTGACAGCGACGAGGCCGAGCAGCGCACGGCGGGCGCGATGGTCGAGGATCGCGCGCGGCCCGCGCAGCGCGACCGGCTGAAGCCGAACGCATTCGAGGAAAAGGACTTCGCGCAGCGCTCGGGCGGAGGCGGCGCGGCCACCAGCGGCGATCTCTCGGCGATCTTCAAGGATACCGCGCTCGCCGCGCAGCGCCCGGACTTCAACAGCTTTCTGAAGAAGGGCGACGAGCGGCTGAAGATGCTGGAGCAGGTGGATCGGCTGCCCGATCTGCAAACGGACTTCACCTCCAGCAACTACAAGATGGTGTTCAAGAAGTCGAAGGCGCTCAGGGGCGGCCTGCGGCCGGACCAGATCTCGCCGCAGAAGCTGCGCGAGCTGCTCGAGGAGATGGAGCGCCTCGGCCGCAAGGGCGGCACCTGGGGCAACGACGCCGCCGAGGGCATGGAGGCGCTCGAGGGCGGGCAGCCCGACCGCGCCATGGACGCCATGCAGCGGGCGCTCGACAAGATGCGCGCCCAGGAGGAGGCGCAGCGCTCCGGCAAGGGGCTGCGCGGCGGGCGCGACAATTCGCGCGGCGGCTCGCGCGGGCGGGACCGCGGACAGGGCGGCGACGGCGGCTTCCCCGAGGACCAGGACTTCGGCGAAGGCGAGGGGTTGATGCCCGGCAAGGGCAAGAGCGCCTCGCCCAAGGGGGAGGCAAGCCACCGGCTGCGCGCCAACCCCTTCGACGTGGGCGTGGAGGGCGAGTCGCGCCGCGGGCGGAAGGACGGCTACGACACGAACATGACGGGGCGCGGCGGCGCGATGGCCTCGCGCCTGCAGTACCTCGGCGTCATCGGACAGTATCGCAAGATGATGGAAGACGCGATCACGCGGGAAGCGGTGCCGCGCGACTACCACTCGCAGATCAAGGACTACTTCCAGGCGCTCGACGAGCGCGAGCGGTAGGGGCGGTGCCCAGCGCCGTTCGCCAGAGCTTCTTCACGCCGGAGTTCCTCGCGCAGCTCGAGCGGCTGTCGCTCCTCTCGCGACGCGCCTTCCGCGGCAGCGTCAAGGGCGAGCGCCGCAGCCCGCGCCGCGGCCACAGCGTGGAGTTCGCGGACTACCGCGCCTACGGCGCGGGCGACGACCTGCGCTACGTCGACTGGAACATCTACGGCCGTCTCGACCGGCTGCACGTCAAGCTCTTCGTGGACGAGGAAGACCTCTGCCTGCACCTCGTGGTGGACGCCTCCGCTTCCATGAGCTTCGGCACGCCGAGCAAGCTGCACTACGCGACGCGCCTGGCGGCGGCGCTCGGCTTCGTGGGGCTCGTCAACCACGAGCGCGTGGGCGTGGGCATCCTGAGAAACCGCGTGGCGGAGGGGTGGCCGCCCACGCGCGGACGTAACCAGGTGGTGAAGATGATGGATTTCCTGTCGCACGTGCAGCCGGCGGGCCGCACGAGCCTCAACGAGGGCCTCGGCGATTACGCGCTGCGATCGCGCGAGCCGGGCCTGGTGGTGATCATGACCGATCTGCTCGATCCCGGCGGCTTCGAGCACGGCGTGCGCGCCCTCCTCGAGCGGCGCTTCGACGTCCACGTGATCCACCTCCTCGATCCCGAGGAGATGAACCCCACGCTGGCGGGCGATCTCCGCCTGCTCGACAGCGAGACGGGCGAGGTGCGCGATCTCACCATGGACGGCGAGGCCGCGCGCGCGTACCGCGACCGCCTCTACCAGTTCCTGGAGCGCGCGGAGGCCTTCTGCCGCACGAAGGAGGTCGGCTATCACCGGGTGATTACCGACACGCCGGTGGAGGAGTTCGTGGTGGCGCAATTGCGCGGGCGGGTGGTGGCGTGAACTTCCTCTCTCCGCTCGCCTTCGCCGTCTTCGCGCTGTCGCTGCCGCTCGTCCTCCTCTACTTCCTGAAGGTGCGCCGCCGCGAGAAGACGGTGTCGAGCCTGCTGCTGTGGGACACCTCCCTGCGCGACCGCGAGGCGTCCGCCTTCTTCCAGCGCCTGCAGCGCGACCCGCTGCTGATATTACAGATCCTCGCCCTCCTCGCCCTCACGCTCGCGCTGGCGCGGCCGACGGCCACCGTGTTGGGCGACGGCGCCCGCAAGGTGGTGATCGTGCTCGACACCTCGGCGTCGATGAAGGCGCGCGACGTCCGCCCCTCGCGCTTCGACGTGGCGGCGGGGGAGGCCTCCGCCGTCGTGCGGCGCCTCGGCGAGGGCGCGGAGGTCATGGTGATCGAGGCGGGCGTACAGCCGAACGTGGTGGCCGCCCTCGGGCGCGACCACGACCGCGCGCTCTCCGCCATCGCCGCCGCGCGCGCCCGCGACCTGCCGAACCGACTCACGGAAGCGGTGCGCACCGCGCGCGCGCTCGTGGGCGCCGACGCGCGCGCGGAGATCTACGTCTTCACGGACGGCGCCTTCACGCTGGCGCCGTCGCCGGAGACCGCCGATCCGCGCGTGCGGTGGGTGGGCGTGGGACGGCGCAGCGCCAACGTGGCCATCACGAACCTGAGCATCCGCAAGACGTACTTCGGCGCCTTCAACTACCAGACGTACGTCTCGCTCGTGAACTACTCCGCGGAGCCGCGCACCTTCGACTTCGTGCTGGAGATCGACGGCAAGCGCATCGCCGACCGCTCGGTCACCCTCGAGCCGAACGTGCGCCGCGCCATCGTGCTGCCCTTCACGCACGACGGCGGGGGCGCCGTCACCGCCCGCGTGGACGTCGACGACGACCTCGCCTCCGACAACGCCGCCTACGCCGTGCTGCCGCCGCCGCGCAAGATCGCGGTCATGCTCGTGAGCGGCGGCAACCTGTTCCTGGAGAAAGTGCTCAAGACCGATCCCCAGGTGGAGCTCGAGGTGAAGACGCCCGATCAGTACCAGGGCGGCATGGGCGAGGCCGACGTGGTCATCCTCGATTCCACCGCGCCCGCCCGGGTGGGCAACGGCCGCTTCGTCTTCGTCAACACGGTGCCCTCCGACGTGCCGATCGAGGTGCTGGGGCGCATCGAGCAGCCCACCGTCATGGATTGGGACCGCGCGCACCCCGTGATGCGCCACGTGCAGTTCGCCAAGGTCGCCATCGAGGACGCCATGCGCGTGCGGCCGCTGGCGGCCGGCCGCGCCCTCGTGGAAGCGACGGGGGGCCCGCTCATCTATGCGCTCGAAGAGCCGGATCGCAAGGCCGTCTTCATCGGCTTCGATCTCTTCAAGAGCGACTTCCCCCTGCGCGTGGCCTTCCCGCTCATCCTGTCCAACACGCTGCGCTGGCTGCATCCGGCCGCGCTCGACCAGGCCAGCCTGCAGTTCGCGGCGGGGGAAGCGATCCTGCTTCCCGTCGCTCACGGCATCACCTCCGCCACCGTGACCACGCCGAGCGGGCGCGCGGTGAAGGCGCAGGTCACGCGCGGCGCCGTGTCCTTCACCGACACGGACGAGGTGGGCGTCTACACGCTGGCCACGGCGCGCGGAGACTCCAAGCTGGCCGTCAACGTCATGGACCCGGACGAGTCGAACCTCGCGCCGCGCCCGCTGCCGGCGGCCACTGGCCCCGGGCCGGAGGCGGCGCCGCCGGTGGCCGTGCAGCGCGAGCTGTGGCCGCTGTTCGTCATGCTGGCCGTGGTGCTGCTGGCGCTCGAAGGCTTCCTGTACTGGCGGCGCCAGAGCGCGGGCCGCTTCCGTGCGCCCGCCAGCGCGGGCGACCGCTGGGCGCTCGGCGTCCGTTGCGCCCTCCTTGTCGTGCTGTGCGTCTCGCTGATGCGGCCGTCCCTTCCCCGCTGGGTGGACCGGCTCAACGTCGTCTTTCTGCTCGACCACTCCGACAGCGTGAGCCTCGCCGCCCGCGAGCGCACGTACCGCTTCGTCGCGGACGCCGCACGTCACCTCAAGAGCGGCGACCGCCACAGCGTAATCCTCTTCGGCGAGGAGGCGGTGGTGGACCAGCCGCTCGCCGCCAAGCCGACCATCGACCGGCCCAAAGCGACCGTGGGCGGGCGCGGGACCAACGTCTTCCAGGCGATCCAGCTCGCGGTGGCCACGCTGCCGCCCGGGCACGCCAATCGCATCGTGATGCTGACGGATGGCCGGCAGAACGCCGGCAACGCGCTCGCGGGGGCGCAGGCGGCCAAGAACGCCGGCGCCGACATCTTCTACGTGGCGGCCCCGCTCACCTTCACGCAGGAGGTGGTGGCGGAGGCGATGGTGCTGCCGCAGGAGGTGAAGTTCGGAGAGCCCTTCCAGGCCAAGGTGGTGGCGTGGAGCCACCGCGAGACGCAGGGCCGCGTGTCGCTCTTCCGCAACGGCGAGTTCATCGGCTCGCAGATCGTGAAGCTGACGCCGGGCAAGAACGTCTTCGGCTACCGGCAGTCGCTCGACGCCAGCGGCATCCACGTCTACCAGGCCGCGCTCGAGATCGACGGCGACACCATCGAGGACAACAACCGCGCGGTGGGCACGGTGGTCGTCCGTGGCCGGCCGCAGGTGCTGCTCGCGGACAAGGACCGCTCGCACGCGGCGTCGCTGGCGGGCGCGCTGCGCTCGCAGAACATCGACGTCACCGTGGTGGAGCCCGCGCAGATTCCCAAGGACGTAGCCGGGCTGCAGAAATACGACGGCCTCGTGCTCTCCAACGTGTCCTCGCTGAAGCTGAGCAAGCCCCAGATGGCGCAGATCCGCGACTACGTGCGCGATCACGGCGGCGGGCTCATGATGCTCGGCGGCGAGGAGAGCTTCGGCCTCGGCGGCTACTACCGCACGCCCATCGAGGAAGCGCTGCCGGTCACGATGGACGTGAAGCAGAAGATCGAGATCCCGAGCCTCGCTGTCGTCCTCTCCGTCGACCGCTCCGGCTCCATGGCGATGTCGACGGACGAAAAGGTCACCAAGCTCGACCTTGCCAAGGAGGCCGCCCACCTGGTGGTCGATCTCCTCGACGAGCGCAACGAGGTGGGCGTCCAGAGCTGGGACACGGAGTTCCTCTGGGACGCGCCGGTGCGCGCCGCGCGCGACAAGGCGGCCGTCCATCACGCCATCGCCACCATCAAGGCGGGCGGCGGCACCGATGGCTATCCGGCCCTCAAAGACTCGTACTCCGTCCTCTTCGACCGCCCCGCGCTGCTCAAGCACGTCATCTTCCTGTCGGACGGCCAGATGACCCGCGGGGACTTCGCGGGACTGCTGCGGCGCATGTCCAAGGACAAGATCACCGTGTCCACCGTCGCCATCGGCAAGGACGCGGACGTCCAGCTCATGGTGGACATCGCGAAGTGGGGCAAGGGGCGCTTCTACTACACCGAGGACTCGCAGACCATCCCGCGCATCTTCACGCTGGAGACGCAGCTGGCGTCCAAGGCCTCGCTCATCGAGCAGCCCTTCAAGCCGCAGCTCACGGCGCCCGGCCACGAGGCGCTGCAGGAGATCGACTGGAAGGGCGTGCCTCCCCTCGGCGGCTACGTGGCCACCACGCTGAAGTCGACGGCCGAGCTCGTGCTGATGAGCCACCAGGAAGATCCCGTGCTCGCCACGTGGCGGTACGGGCTCGGCCGCTCCGCCGCGTTTACCTCCGACGCCAAGGCGAAGTGGGGCGTGCTGTGGCTGCGCTGGCGCGACTACAACAAGTTCTGGGCCCAGCTCACGCGCTGGACGCTGCGCAGCGGCTCGCGCAGCGACACCACCGCTGTCGTGCAGCGGACCGACACCACCGGTGAGGTCGTCGTGGACGCCGTGGACGGCAAGGGCGAGTTCATCAACTTCCTCGACTCCCAGGTGGGCGTGGTGTCGCCCACGCGCCAGCGCACGGTCGTCGATCTCGAGCAGATCGGCCCCGGGCGGTACCGCGGGCGCTTCCCGGCTCCCCAGGAAGGCGTCTACCTGGTGGGCATGGCCCAGCGTAAGAACGACCAGGTGGTTGGCTCCCAGCTGGCCGGGCTGGTGGTACCGTATGCACAGGAGCTGCGGGACCTCGGCGTCGACGAGACGCTGCTGCGCGAGCTGGCCGAGCTCACGGGAGGCTCCGCCCTCAGCGATCCGCGGGAGGCGTTCCTGAAGGGACGCCGCCAGTCGCGGATCGCGCTCGAGATCTGGCCGTGGCTGGTGGGGCTGGTGGCCATGCTGATGGTCCCGGACATCGCGCTCCGCCGGCTGGGTCCGGGGACATTCGCTCGCCTCGGCGGGTGGCTGAGGCGCCGGGGGCGCGGGACGCCGGGGGCGGATGGCGTTGGAAGCCAGCCGGGCGCGACAGAGGAGGGCAAGAATGCGTGAGCGTCATGCGCGATCGCTGGCGGTGCTGCTTGCTCTAGGCGTGGGCCTGCTCACCGCTCCGGCGCCGGCCGCCGTGAAGCCGCGCGCCATCCTCATCGTGCCCTTCGACGCCTCCGCGCTGAGCCGCGACGAGCAGTGGGTCGGCGAGGGTATCGCGCAGGTGCTGTCCTCCGGGCTCGTCCAGCATCCGGCCTTCGTGCAGATCGATCGCGCGCGCGCGCGCGCCGTGGGGCATCCCGAAGCGTGGGGCGATCCGGTCGTGCAGCAGGCCGCACGCGCTGTCCGCGCCGAGGCCGCCCTGTACGGCAACGTCACGCGCAGGGGCGCGGAGCTGGTCATCCAGCCCAGGCTCCTGGAGATCAAGGGACAGTCCGCCGACTCCGTGGCCATGGAGCCGGTGACGGTGGCCGAGGGCGAGCTGCTCTCGCGCGTGGCCAGCCTTCCCCTCACGTACGCGCGCACGCTGAAGGTCGCGGTCACCGACGTCGAAGCGCGGCGCATGGACAAGGCCGCGCAGCCCACGCGCTCGCCGAAGGCCTTCGAGCTGTTCGCGCGCTCGCAGGTGGCGGCGCGCACCGGCGGGCCGGAGAACAACGAGATGGCGGTGGATCTCCTCACGCGCGCCATCGAGGCCGACGCCACCTTCGTGCTCGCGCAGTACACGCTGGGGACGGTGCACCAGACGCTCGGCAACCGGTGGAAGGCGGCGGCGCAGTTCCGCGCCTCCACACAGCTCGACGCCACCTATCCGGAGCCCTTCAAGGCGCTGGGCGATCTTTTCCTCGCCGCGCCCCGCCGGCTCTTCGACCAGGCGGTGGAGGCCTACACCAAGGCCATCGAGCTGCGGCCGTTCTACGCCGAGGCGCACGTCGGCCTCGGCGACGCCAAGGCGGCCAAGGGCGACATCGACGGCGCCGTGGGCGCGTACCAGAAGGCGCTCGTCTTCAATCCCGTCAACCCCAAGGTCCACATGAGCCTCGGGAAGATCTACTACACCGAGAAGAACCTGTATTACGAGTCGGTGAACGCGTACAAGAAAGCGATCGACCTCGATCCGCAGTCGGTCGAAGCGCGGATGGGCCTGGGCGAGGTGTACGAGGATAAGGGCCTCTACAAGGACGCGATCGAGGAGTACCGGCGCGTCATCGAGCTCGACGGCAAGCACACGGGCGCCATGTACAACCTGGCCGTCGTCTACGAGAAGACCGATCCCAAGGAAGCCATCGCTCAGTGGGAGCGTTACATCGCGCTCGCCTCGCAGCTGCCATCGGAGAAAGACTGGGTCGACACGGCCCGCCAGCACCTGCGCAAGCTCAAGAGCCAGGTCAAGGACTAGCAGGACGCTGAAAAACGCCCATCTCCGTCGTTGGCTCGTCGCTCGCTCCCTGCGACGTAG
>CAYQQT010000134.1:0-8494 GCA_964419375.1 uncultured bacterium | reverse complement strand
CCCCGCGCCAGCGCTCGCACGGATCGATAGCGGCCATCCGTCGGGTCGCGATGCACCTCGACGCGGCCGGTGACGAGATCGCACAGCCAGGTCTCCCGAATACCGACGCGGGCGTAGAGGGGAATCTTCACCCGGCGGTCCAGCCGCAGGCTCGTGTCGGCGACCTCGATCAGCAGCAGCACGTCATCGGCGAGCGGGTGTGAGCCTGTGTAGAAGTCCGCGCGCGGTTTCAGGAGCATGATGTCCGGCTGAAGCTCGGAATCCTCTTTCGGAAACCGTACCGGGTTCTGCACGCGCACGATGACCCGCTCGCCGAGGCGCGACGTCCAGAGCCGGTTCAGCCGATCCACGGTGCCCGCGTGGCGCGCGCCGGTCGGCTCGCGCGCGATAATGTGGCCGTAGAGCAGCTCGATGCGCGGATCGTCGGGGAGAATGCCGGTCTCGCCCATGCGCTGGTATTGCTCGACGGTGAAGCGCACCCGCCGCGCCGCGTTCGCCATTCGCCCACCTCCGCTTGCTATTCCACGCCGTCGTGCCGCACCTGTCAACGTCTGCGGGTGGAGACACCGGCAAGGCGGCTATATACTCCGCGGCATGACCTTCCTCAGCCACGTCGAGTGCACGATCTGCGGACACCGTCACGATCCCAAGCAGCTGCTGCGCGTGTGCGACAAGTGCGGGCAGATGCTGGCCGTCCGCTATGACCTCGAGCGCGTGAAGGCGGCGGTGAGCAAGGAGGCGCTGCGCCAGCGACCGCCCTCGATGTACCGCTTCCGCGAGCTGACGCCGCTCGATGCCGGCGAGGAGCCGGTGACGCTCGGCGAGGGGGGCACTCCGCTGCTGGCGCTGCCGCGGCTGGCGGCGCACCTGGGGCTTCGCCACCTCTGGGGCAAGGACGAGGGCCAGAACCCGACGGGCTCGTTCAAGGCGCGCGGCCTCGGCATGGCCATCACCAAAGCGCGCACGCTCGGCGCGCGCGGCTTCATCCTTCCCTCGGCCGGCAACGCGGGCGGCGCCGCGGCGGTGTACGCCGCGCGGTGTGGATTGCCGTGCGCGGTGATCGTGCCGCGCGGGACGCCGCCGGCGGCGGTCGCCGAGGCCTCGATCGCGGGCGCCCACCTCTTCACCGTCGAGGGGTCGATCGCCACCGCCGGCAAGATCGTTGCGAAGGTCGCGCCGCAGATCGGCTGGTTCGATCTCTCCACCCTGAAGGAGCCTTATCGCCTGGAAGGTAAGAAGACGATGGGCCTCGAGCTCGCCGAGCAGCTCGAGTGGTCCATGCCCGACGTGCTCCTCTATCCGACGGGCGGCGGCACCGGCCTCGTCGGCATCCCGAAGGGGTACGAGGAGCTGCGCGCCATGGGCTGGATCTCCGGCGCGCTGCCACGCATCGTCAGCGTGCAGGCCGAAGGGTGCGCGCCCATGGTGAAGGCGTGGCGCGACGGCGCGGAGAACACGACGGCGTGGGAGAACCCGACCACGCACGCGGCGGGGCTGCGCGTGCCCTCGCCCTTCGCGGGCCGCCAGATGCTGAAGATCCTGCGCGACACCGGCGGTGACGCCCTCGCGGTGAGCGATGCGCAGATCGCGGAGGGGCAGCGGCTCTTGGCGCGCCTGGAAGGCGTGTGGACAGCGCCGGAGTCGGCCGCGCTCGTGGCCGCGCTCGTCGGCATGAAGGAGCGCGGCGACGTCACGCCTGACGCGCGGATCGTCCTCGTCCTCACGGGCGCCGGCATCAAGAACGATCCCCCCGCCCTCCCGGCGCCGACGGATCTCGTCGGCTCGGACGACGACATCGTGGCCGCGGTACGCCGGGCGCTCGCGTAGTGGGGCGACCGTAGAGGCACGGTGGGTGGGCATCACTGTTAGAGAACGGGGGGGCTGGACGGCCCCCCCGTTTGCCCCCCGGTTGCCCGCCGATCGGTTGCCCGCGGACCGGTGGTCCGCGAACGGGGGGAAATGGGGGGCCCTTCGAGGCCCCCCATTCTCCAACAATGCTGCCCACCCCCCATGCTTCGGCCCCCTCTTTCAACACCCAGCCGTGTTAGGATTTGCCTCCCACTCCGCTTTGCTGCAGGAGGCCGGTCAATGACGATCGAGATCGGAAAGATCCGGAACGTCGGCGTCGTCGGTCATGGGGGCGTCGGCAAGACGTCCCTCGTCGAATCCATGCTGTTCTCCGCGGGCGCCGTCACGCGGCTGGGCAAGGTGGACGACGGTACCACCACCACCGACTTCGACCCCGACGAGATCAAGCGCAAGATCTCGCTCAGCACCGCCGTCGCGTACTGCGACTGGAAGGGCCACCACATCACCTTCGTGGACACGCCGGGCTACGGCGACTTCATCGCCGACGCGCGCGCGGGCCTGCGCGTGGTGGAGGCCGCCCTCGTCGTGGTGGACGCGGTGGCCGGCGTGCAGGTGCAGACGGAGAAGGTGTGGAAGTTCGCCACCGAGTACGACCTGCCGCGCGCCATCGTCGTCAACCGCCTCGATCGCGAGCGCGCGGACTTCTACCGCACGCTCGACTCGCTGCAGCGCCGCCTCAAGGGCCGCATCGTGCCGCTGATGATCCCGGTGGGCGAAGAGGCCGGCTTCAAGGGCTACGTCGACCTCGGAAAGATGAAGGCGTTCGTGTACGCCGAGGGGGGCAAGTCCACCGAGACCGACATCCCGGGTGATCACATGGACCGCGCCAAGGAGTTCCGCGAGAAGCTGGTGGAGGCGGCGGCGGAGACGGACGACGAGCTGCTCGCCAAGTACTTGGAGGAGGGCTCGCTCGACGAGGACACGATGCTGAAGGCGATGCGGCGGGGCATCACCGAGGGCACGATCATCCCGGTCCTGTGCGCGGCGGCGACGAAGAGCATCGGCAGCCATCCGCTGCTGGAGATGATCGTCAAGGAGTTCCCGTCGCCCGCCGACCGTCCGGACGTGACCGCCACCGATCTCAAGGCCAGGCAGACGGCGGCGCTGGCGGCGGATCCCGGGGCGCCCGTCACCGCCCTCGTCTTCAAGACGCTGTCGGATCCGCACATCGGCCGGCTCTCCCTCTTCCGCGTCTACAGCGGCACCGTGAACGCGGATTCGACGCTGCTCAACGCGGGCCGGGGCGCGAAGGAGCGGATGGGCCACATCTCGTGGCTTCAGGGCAAGACGCAGAAGAACGTGGAGGCTCTGGGGCCCGGCGAGATCGGCGTCGTGCAGAAGCTGAAGGAGACGCTCACGGGCGACACGCTCTGCGAGGAGGCGCACCCCTTCGAGCTGCCCCGCATTCCCTTCGCGGAGCCGACGATCTCCTTCGCCATCCAGCCCAAGACGCGCGGTGACGAGGACAAGATCTCCAATGCCCTCTCACGGCTGGCGGAAGAGGATCCCACGCTGCACTACCACTTCGATCCGGAGACCAAACAGCTTCTTGTTTCAGGTGTCGGCAGCATGCACGTGGAGATGTCCGTGGAGCGGATGAAGCGCAAGTACAACGTGGACGTCACGCTGCTGCCGCCGCGCATCCCCTACAAGGAGACCGTGAAGGGGCGGGCGGAGACGCAGGGCAAGTACAAGAAGCAGACGGGCGGGCGCGGGCAGTACGGCGACACGTGGCTGCGCATCGAGCCCGTCGCGCGCGGGGGCGGCTTCCACTTCGTGGACGGGGTCGTCGGGGGCGCGGTGCCGCGCAACTTCATCCCCTCCGTGGAGAAGGGCGTGCGCGACTGCATGAAGAAGGGCATCCTCGCCGGCTACCCGGTGGTGGACCTCAAGGTCACGCTGTACGACGGCTCCTACCACGACGTCGACTCCTCCGACATGGCGTTCCAGATCGCCGCCTCGATGGGCCTGCAGAAGGGCTTCATGGAGGCGCATCCGATACTATTAGAGCCCATCATGCACGTGGAGGTCACCACCCCCGCCGACCACGCGGGCGACGTCATCGGCGACCTCAACTCGCGGCGCGGCCGCATCGTGGGCATGGAGCCGGCGGGCGAGACGGCGGTGGTGCGCGCCTCCGTGCCCATGTCGGAGATGCTGACGTACGAGCCGAGCCTCCGCTCGATGACGGGGGGCCGCGGCGGCTACTCGATGGAGTTCTCGCATTACGAGGAAGTGCCCGCCTCCCTCGCTGATAAAGTGGTGAAGGAAGCCAAGATGGAGAAGGAGAAGGCGGACAAGCACTGATGATCTTTCAGCAGCTCCTCAACGAGGAGTCAGGCTGCCTGTCCTATCTGATCGGCTGCGCGCAGGCCGGGCGCGCGATCATCGTCGATCCCGGCCGCGACCGCGTCGCGGATTACCTGCGCATCGCCCGCAAGAAGGGGCTCGCGATCGCGCACGTGGTGGAGACGCACACCCACGCCGACCACATCTCCGGCAACCGCGATCTCGTCACCGCCACCAGGGCGAGCATCCACGCGCACCACGCCGCCGGCCTCACCTTCGCCCACGAGCCCGTCCGCGACGGCGACGTCCTGCGCGTGGGCAACGTAGAGGTGAAGGTCCTCCACACGCCCGGCCACACGCCCGACAGCATCTGCCTGCTCGTCACCGATCACGAGCGTGGCTCCGAGCCCTGGTTTGTCCTCACCGGCGACACTCTCTTCGTGGGCTCGGTGGGACGGCCGGACCTCGGCGGCGACCGCGCGGCGGAGGAGATCTACGAGAGCCTGCGCGCCGTGCTGCGTCCGCTCGACGCCGGGGTGGAGGTCTATCCCGCCCACGGCGCGGGCTCGAGCTGCGGGCGCGCGATGTCGGCGAAGACGGCGTCCACCATCGGCTTCGAGCGCCGCTTCAACCCCGCCTTCCGCTTCGACGACAAGGCGCAATTCGTGGCCTACGTGATGGAGGGCAACCCTCCGAAGCCCGCGTCGTTCGAGACGATCGTGGGCAAGAACCGCGGCACCATTCCCCTGCAGGCGGCCAAGCCGCGGCCCTATGCCGCGCGCGAGGCATGGGACGCGGTGCAGGCGGGCGCCTGCGTGATAGATCTGAGAGATCCTGCGAGCTACGGCGAGGAGCACGTGCCGGGCGCGCTCAACGTGTGGATCGAGAGCCCGCAGTTCGCCGAGCGCGTGGCCTCCTTCGTGCCGGCGGGCGTAACCCTGCTGCTCATGGCCGCGGGTCCCTCGGATCTCGATCGCGCGGTGCAGGCGCTCTCGCGCGTGGGCGTGGACGACATCAGGGGGTTCCTGCACTGGGGCATGATCGAGTGGCGCAGCGAGGGGCTGCCCGTCGAGCGCGTGACGCAGATCACCGTGCACGATCTTTCGGCATGGCTCGAGCAGGGCCGGGAGGTGGCGGTGGTGGACGTGCGCGAGCCCGCGGAGTGGCTCGAGGGCCACATCTCGGGTGCCCTCCACGTGCCGATGCTCGAGGCGGTGCTCCGTCTCGGCGAGCTGCCCGCCGATCGTGCCAAGGCGGTGCTGTGCGCGGGCGGCCTGCGCTCGAGCACGGTCATCAGCGCCCTCAAGCGTCATGGGGTGACGAACTGGTTCAACGTCACGGGCGGCATGGGCGCCTGGGTCAAGGCGGGATACGGAGTGGAGCGCTCTCGCTGAAGGTCGGGCCCTCTGTGCGTGAGCAGTACGCCTCGCTCTTCTCCCGCCCGTGGGCCGTCGGCATTGCCGCCGTGCTCGTCGCCACCATCAACGTCTTCCTCTTCGCCTTCGACCGGCCGTGGACGGCGTCGGACGGCCTGCGCAACTGGGGCGACTGGGTCCTCATGGCCGCCGGCCTCGGCCACCGTCCCGACCTCATCGCGCCCTGGCTCTACTCCGGCTCGCTGCTGAACCTGGGCGTGCTGCTCGGCGGCTGCGCGGCGGCGCTGCTGAGCCGGGAGTTCGCGCTGCGCGTGCCGGTGCGCGCGGAGCTGATCAAAGGAGGGATCGGCGGCACGCTCATGGGCGTGGGCGCCGTGCTCGCCTTCGGCTGCAACATCGGCGGCTTCTTCTCCGCCGTGAGCGCGCTCAGCCTCTCCGGGTTCGGCATGATGATCGGCCTCGGCCTCGGCGCGTTCCTCGGCCTCCGCTACCTGCTGTGGGAATTGTCACACCGCCCCGCGTGGACGACGGGCCGCGGGCGCTCGTATGCGGCCGCCGCGCGCACCGGCAGTCGGCAGCCGTGGATGGGAGCGCTGCTCGTACTCGTGCTGATGGCGGCGCCGTTCGTCTACGCGCGCGCCGGGTACCCCGCGCAGGGTGTTTTCCTGCTCTTCGGCGCCGCCTTCGGAGTGATCTTCCAACGCTCGCGCTTCTGTCTGGTGCGCGCCTTTCGCGAGCCGTTCATGACCGGTGACGCCGCGCACACGCGGGTGGCGGCGCTCGCCGTCGTGCTCAGCACGCTGGGGTTTGCGATCTTGAAATTCACCGACCTCAAGGACAAGGGGGACTGGGTCTTCCCGGCCGCCGGCCTGGGCGCGGTGCTGGGTGGCGCGCTCTTCGGCGTCGGCATGACCATCGCCGGCGGCTGCGGCGCCGGCTCCATCTGGCGCGCCGGGGAGGGCCAGGTGAAGCTGTGGGTCGCCGTCGGCTGCTTCGCGCTCGCCGCCTCCGTGGCCCGCCTGGCGCTTGCGCAGAGCGGAGCGCTCACGAAGCTGGGCGCCGCCGTCTTTCTTCCCGCCTGGCTGGGATGGGGCGGTGCCATCGTCGTCACCGTGGCCGTGATGGCGGCGTGGGCGCTGGCGGCGACATGGAACGAGGACAGCCGAAAATTCAGCGCCCTCGACTGACCTCCTACTGGTAACTTACCCGGCGGGCCGAGCCGATACGAGCCGGTTGTCGAGGAGCGCCCCGGCTTTGCCGGGGCGTTGCCGAGCGCGGGGGGGCTTGGGGGGCCTGCCGAGGCCCCCCATGTAAATCGATCGGGCTTGGGGATCCAGGAGGATCTACTCATGACACGACGGCAGTTCCTCAGGGCTTCGGCATCGACGGCGGGCGTGGTGGCGCTCGGCGGCGTGGCGGGCTGCATGACAACCAAGGGCGAGGTGAGCCCTACCTCCGCGCGCCGCGTGGTCGTCATCGGCGGCGGCTGGGGTGGCGCCACCGCCGCCAAGTACATCCGCCTTGGCGATCCCTCGCTCGAGGTGGTGATGCTGGAGCCGAACCGGCGCTTCGTGTCGTGCCCGCTCAGCAATCTCGTCCTCAGCGGCGTGCGCACCATCAAGAGCCTGGAGTTCGGCTACAACGGGCTGCGCGCGCACGGGGTGCAGGTGCGCCACGAGATGGCGACGGCCATCGAGCCCGACCAGCGCCGCGTCCGCGTGGGCGACGGCTATCTCACCTACGAGCGCCTCGTGGTCTCGCCCGGCGTGGAGTTCCAGTGGGAGCAGGTGGAGGGGCTCGCCGCCGCGCAGAACACCGTGCTGCACGCGTGGAAGGCCGGGCCGCAGACCGTACAGCTTGCCCAGCAGCTGCACGCGATGCCCGACGGCGGCGTGTTCGTGCTCAGCATCCCGCCCGTCGCCTACCGCTGCCCGCCCGGGCCGTACGAACGCGCGTGCCAGGTGGCGTGGTACCTGAAGACGCACAAGCCGAAGGCCAAGCTCATCGTGCTCGACGCCAACCAGAACGTGGTGTCGAAGCCGGCGCTCTTCCGCGCCGCGTGGCAGGCCTATCCCAATCTCGAGTACCGCGGCTCCAACAAGGTCGTGAAGGTGGACCCGCGCGCGCGCGAGGTGACGACGGACTTCGGCGATCGCGTGCGCTACGACGTCGTCAACATCATCCCGCCCCAGCGCGCGGGCACGATCGCGGTGCAGGCGGACCTCGTGGGCGCCGACAAGCGATGGTGCGAGGTGAATCACGTCACCTACGAGTCGGTGAAGCACCGGAACGTGCACGTCATCGGCGACTCCACCACCGGCCTGCCCGTGCCCAAGTCGGGCACGATCGCCAACGCCATGGGCAAGATCTCCGCGAACGCGATCGTGCAGCTCGTCAACGGCCGCCCCGTGCCCGCCATGGCGCCCCTCAACGTCTGCTACAGCTGGGTCAGCGACCGCGAGGCGATGGCGGTCATCAACGCGTACCGCATCGACAACGGCAAAGTGGTCCAGATCGAGCAGAAGCTGACGCCCGGGCAGTCGGCCATGGTCGGGCAGCACGCGCTCGGCTGGGCGACCAGCATCTGGTCCGACATTCTCGGTTGAGGAGGCGTGCCATGCGCGCAGTGATCATCGGTGTCACCGCCGTCGTGCTTCTCCTCACCGCTGATGCCGGCGCCGGGCCGCTCGACACGCCCGGATACGACAAGGCCTTTTCCTGCAGCGCGTGCCACGGACCCGCGGGCAACAGCCGGACGGACGTGATGCCGATCCTGGCCGGCATGTCGCCCGCGTACTTCAAGAAGGCGATCGAGGACTATGCGTCGGGCCGGCGGCTGTCGCCGGAGATGGAGCCGTACTCCAAGATGGTGCGCGAGCTCGGCGTCGAGGCGGTGGCGGGCTACTTCGCCGCCCAGCGCCGCGAGCCGCCGGCGGGCAGGGTCGACCGCGCCGCGGTGG
>CAYQQT010000133.1:0-8616 GCA_964419375.1 uncultured bacterium | reverse complement strand
GGCCGGCGGCGACGGGCTCGGGTTGTCCGCGGGCTTGCCGGTGATGGGCCCCGCGGCTGGCTGCGCCGGCGCCGGCGAGGGCGACTGAAGCGGCGGCGACGGTGCGGCTGGCAATGGCGCGGATTTCACGACGGCCTGCTGCGTCGGCGGAGGATTCACGGCGTCGAGAATGTACGGGACGGCAACGGCGCCGATGACACCGAGAACAATAAGGATGAGGACGGCACGAAACCACGTCGCCGCGAAAATCGAGCGCGGCGGTTCTTCCTCGTACGTTTCCGGCTCCAGCTCGCCCTTGCGGTCGTCGCGATCCGGGCTCATTGGGCTCGATTCCGCGATCTCATGCGCGGTATCGTAGCACAGGCGTTGGTATTTCCATGCTTTCCGAGGACGCCGGGGAGAAGATCAGGTCCCCCGGCAGGCGCCACGCACCCGGTGTGCCGGTGGCGGCGCGCGGTCCTCAGCGCCGGGCCCGGCGTGGCGCGGGCCGCGAGTGCTTGCGGCCCTGCCCTTTGCGCAGCGACACGCGCAGCGGCGTGCCCACGAACCCGTACGCGTGCCGCAACGACTTGACGAGGTACCGCTGATAGGAGAAGTGCACCTGGTCCGGCCGGTTCACGCGCACGGCGAACGTGGGCGGTCCGACGGCCACCTGGGAGGCGGACTGGATCGTGAACGGCTCGCCCGCCACGGACAGCGGGCGCCGCTCCACGGCCTCGTGCAGCGTTTGCGTCACCTCGCCCGCGCCGATCCGCCGGCGCGCTTCCGCCGCCACCTGGTCGATCGTCTCGAAGACCTCGCGGATGCCTTCGCCGTGCACGGCGGACGTGAAGCACACGGGCGCGTACTCGATGAAGGGCATCTGCTCGCGGAGCTGCTCGACGACCTCCGCCTTGCGCACCGTGCGCGCGGGCACGAGGTCCCACTTGTTGACGACGACCACGAGGGCGCGCCCCGCCTCGTCGGAGTACCCCGCGATGTGCGCATCCTGGGCGGCGAGGCCTTCGGTGGAATCGATCACGAGCAGGGCCACCTGGCACCGCTCCAGGCTCTTGAGGGCCATGATCACCGCCAGCTTCTCCAGCGGCTCGCTCACGCGCCCCTTGCGCCGGATGCCCGCCGTGTCGACGAGCACGTACGGCTTGCCGTCGTAGGTGAGCGCGGTGTCCACCGCATCGCGCGTCGTGCCCGGCGCGTCGTGCACGAGCACACGCTCGGCGCCGATCATCGCGTTCACCAGCGACGACTTGCCCACGTTGGGGCGGCCGATGACGGCGATGTGCACGGGCGGCTTGCCGCCGTGCGGCACCGCCGAGGGCGGCGTGCGATCGCGCAGCGCTTCCAGCATCTCGGCCACGCCGCGCCCGTGCTCGGCCGACACACCCACGGGGTCGCCGAAGCCGAGCCCGTAGAGATCGGCCACGGCCGCCTCCTGGCCGCCGCCGTCCACCTTGTTGCCCACGAGGACCACGGGCTTGTTCGACTTGCGCAGGATGGCGGCAATCTCCTGGTCGAGCGCAGTCGCCCCCGTGCGCGCGTCCACGACGAAGGCGACGAGATCGGCCTCCTCCACCGCCGTGAGCACCTGGCGCCGCACGCCTTCGATGAGGGGCTCGTCCGAGCTGGGATCGAAGCCGCCCGTGTCGATGGCCGTCGCCTGCCAGCGCTCGAAGTTGACCTGGCCGTACAGGCGGTCACGCGTGACGCCGGGCACGTCGCGCACGATCGCCTGGCGCCGACCCACGAGCCGGTTGAAGAGCGTGGACTTGCCCACGTTGGGCCGGCCCACGATGGCGATGATAGGGCGGATCACGCGCGCACTGCCTGTACGAGGGCCCGCGGCGCCGGCTCGACCACCTGCACGCGCACGCCGAGGTCGCGCGCAAGATCGGCGGGGGTGACGTCGTCGAGGAACACACCCTCCCCGTCGCGCAGGCACACGGCGGGCACGAGGACGGCGTCGCCGAGGTCGCCCACCCGCGCGAGCTCGCGCTGGATGTCCTCGCCCGTGAGGAGGCCGGTCACGCTGATGGTGCCACCGAAGAAACGGTTCGGCACCGCCACCACGCGCGCGGCGAGGCCCTCGAACGGCAGCCGCGCCACGAGCGCCGCCAGGCGCGGCGCGTACAGGGCGCCGCTCACAACCGTCACGGTGCGCGGCACCGCGGCAGGCCGCAGCCGCCGGAGCATCGTGTCGAAGTCGTCCTCGAAGCGACGCACGAGCCCGATGCCGTCCTCGGCGATCGTGAATCCCTCGTAGGCGTCGGCGGCAGGCACGACCGCCTCCGCCTGGAGGTAGACCTCGTCGCCGAGAAAGACGAACCGGCTGCCGAGCGACTTCAAGAATTCCGCCTGCCAGCCGGCCACGGTATGCACGAGGGCGCGCGCCTCGCCATCGGTGAGCGTGCGCAGCGAGGGCAGCCGCTCGCGGTGGCTGGTGAGCCCCACCGGCACCACCGCCGTCGTCGTCACGTGCGGGTGCAGCGGCGCCAGCTCTCGCACCGTGCGCTCGAGGTGCGGGCCGTCGTTCAACCCCGGACAGAGCACGATTTGCGCGTGCATCCGGATGCCCGCCTTGGCCAGTCGCTCCATGCGCGGTAGGATCTCGGCGGACAGACGCGGGCGGCCGAGGAGGGCGTGGCGCAGCTCGGGGTCCGTGGCGTGCACGGAGATGTAGAGCGGCGACAGCCGCTGCTCCACGATGCGCGCGAACGCGCTCTCGTCGAGGTCGGTGAGCGTAATATAATTGCCGTGCAAAAACGACAGCCTATAGTCGTCGTCTTTCACGTACAGGCTGCGCCGCATGCCCTTCGGCAGCTGGTGGATGAAGCAGAAGACGCACTTGTTGGCGCAGGTCGAGATCTCCGCGGCTTTCGGCGCCTCCAGCTCGAGCCCCAGATCCCACCCGGGCCGCCGCGTCAAGCGCAACGAGTGCCGGGCGCCGGCGCGCTCGACGGTGAGCTGCAACCGGTCCTCGCCGCCATGGAACTGGAAGTCGATGACGTCACGGATGACGGCGCCGTTGAGGGCGACGATGCGATCACCGGGCGCCAGGCCCGCGGCCGCCGCGGGGGTTTTGCCCCGCACGGCGGCGACGACCACGCCGTCAGCGGAGGAACGCGGTTTCATGCGAGGAAGAATCCCGCTCGTCGGTGGGCGCCACGCTGAGGTACCGCATCCCCTGCACCAGGTACTGCAGGCCGGAGACGATGGTGAAGGCCGCCGCCAGCCACATCGCGACCTCGAGGGCGAGCGGCACCCTGAAGTACCGTGCGCTGAGGCCGAGCAACACGGTCACGATCTGGAAGAAGGTGGCCGCCTTGCCCGCCCACGTCGGTCGCGGATAGATGCGCCCGCCCACCATATGGATGAGCAACGCGCCCACCACGAGGATGACGTCGCGGCTGATGACGACGGCGGCGATCCAGAACGGCAGCGCCTTGAGCCAGGTGAGCGTGACGAAAGAAGAGATGAGCAGCATCTTGTCCGCCATGGGATCGAGAAACGCCCCGAGGCGACTCTGGCTGCCGCCATGGCGCGCCACGTAGCCGTCCAGCAGGTCGGTGAGCGCGGCGGAGGCAAAGACGATCAGCGCCAATCCCGGTCGCCGGTAGACGAGCAGCGTCACGAAGACCGGGATCAACAGGATGCGCAGCACCGTCAGCCAGTTCGCAAGTCCCATGGTCGAAACGCTTCAGTCTAGCATTCCGGTGAGTTCCCCACCCCTACACCCGATACGGGGCGAGGCCGGCCATGACGTCCGGCGGGAGCTCGAGCTGCAGGCGGACGTGGTCGGCCTCGTCCGCGCGCGTGAGCACCCGGCCGCGGTCATAGCAGAGCGCGAGCGCGGTGCCGTCGCTGTGCGGGATACGGAGCGTGACGGGCTCGCCCACCGGCAGTGCCGCCTCGATGGCCGCGAGCAGGGCCGGCATCCCTTCGCCGGTGGCGGCCGAGATGGGCACGCCCGAGCGCCGCGCGGCGAGGGCGTCGAGCCCCGGCCCGCGCTCGATGCGGTCGACCTTGTTGAGGGCGACGACGGTGGGGCGGTCGACGACCTCCAGCTCCTCCAGCAGGGCCTCCACCGCCGCCATGTGATCGTCCATGGAGGGATGGCTGGCGTCCACGACGTGCACGAGCACGTCGGCGTCCTTCAGCTCCTGCAGCGTGGTGCGGAAGGCCGCCACCAGCTCGTGCGGCAGCTTGCGGATGAATCCCACCGTGTCCGTGACGATGAACGGCCGCCGGCCGGGATCGTCGACGAGACGTGCGGCGGGGTCGAGGGTGACGAAGAGCTGGTCCGC
The DNA here is from genome assembly GCA_964419375.1 of uncultured bacterium. GTDB lineage: Bacteria > Methylomirabilota > Methylomirabilia > Rokubacteriales > CSP1-6 > JBBDXO01. Next base: position 4,315 of record CAYQQT010000133.1, on the reverse strand, counting down.
CACCGTGAAGGCCGCGCCCGTGAGGCGGTTGAGCAGCGTCGTCTTGCCGGCGTTCGTGTAGCCGACGAGGGCCACCACGGGCACGCCCGAGCGGCGCCGGCCGTCGCGCTGCAGGCGGCGGTGCACCTGCACGCCTTCGAGGTCGCGCTTGATCTGGACCACGCGGCGGCGGATCACGCGCCGGTCGGACTCCAGCTGCGTCTCACCGGGGCCCCGTGTGCCGATGCCGCCGCCGAGCCGCTCGAGGTGCTTCCACTGGCCGACGAGGCGCGGCAGCAGGTACGTGAGCTGCGCGAGCTCCACCTGCATCTTGCCCTCCGCCGTGCGCGCCCGCTGCGCGAAGATGTCGAGGATGAGCGCGGTGCGGTCGATCACCTTGATGCCGAGCGCCTCCGACAGGTTGCGCTCCTGGATGGGCGACAGCTCGTCGTCGGAGATAAACACGTTCGCCTTCAGCTCCGCCGCCCGCTCGCCCACCTCCTCCACTTTCCCTTTGCCGAAGTACAGGGCGGGGCTCGGGGAGTCGCGGTCCTGGATGACGCGATCGACCACGGTGGCGCCCGCCGCCGCCGCCAATCCCGCCAGCTCCTCGATCGATTCCTCGACTTCCCACCGGCGCTGCGACTTGCGCCTCACGGAGGCGATGATCGCGCGCTCGGGCCCGCGGCGCCGCACTGGTCCGTTGCCATTGATCTGTCCGCCGACGACCTTGCCCGACCGATCCGGTCCGCCGCGATGTCGTGTCACCCGATGACGCCTCCACGTGCAAGTCTCGCTTCGAGCGCGGCGGCGGCGTGCTCGACGCCCGCCTCCGGCTTCATGTCCAGCCACTCGATGCCCGGCTCACGGCTGAACCAGGTCCACTGCCGCCGCGCGTAGCGGACGGTGTCCCGCTGCATGAGCCGCAGCGCCTCATCGGGCGGCAGCTCACCGCGCGCCACCTGCGCGAACTCCCGATAGCCGATGCCCTGCATCGCGGGCAGTGCTCCGTCGTAACCTTGCGAGAGCAGCCCGCGAATTTCTTCCGCCAGGCCCGCCCCCACCATCGCCGACGCCCGCGTGCGCAGCCGGCGCGCGAGCGCATCGCGGTCCATCGTGAGCCCCACGTACACGGTGTCCCACGCCGGCTCGCCGTCGCGCCACGCGCGTTGCTCTTCGCCCACGGGGGCGCCCGCCCGCAGCCGCTCCAGCGCACGCACGACGCGCACGGAGTCGTTGGGATGCAGCCGCCGCGCCATCGCGGGCGCTTCTTCGCGCAGCCGGTCGTGCAGCGCCCCGCGCCCGTGCTCGGCCGCGATCCCCGCCAGCTCCGCCCGGAAGGCAGGGTCGGCGGGCACGGCGGCGTCGAGGCCCCGCAGCAGCGCGCGGATGTAGAGTCCGGTGCCGCCCACGACGACGGGCAGCCGGCCCCGCACGTGGATAGCCGCGATAGCGGCGGCGGCGTCATCGCGAAAGCGCGCCGCCGAGTAGCGGTCGTCGGGATCCACGACGTCGATCAGATGATGGTCCACCGCGGCCCGCTCCGCGCGCGTGGGCTTGCCCGTGGCGACGTCCATGCCGCGGTAGACCTGGCGCGAGTCTGCGCTCACGACTTCCACGGGGATACGCCGTGCGAGGGCGACGGCGGCGGCCGTCTTGCCGACGCCCGTCGGCCCCGCGATCACCAGCAGGGGCAGGCGCTCCGTCATGACGTCGAGTCTACGCCTACCAGGTGCGCTTGAGCTCCCGGCGGATGTCCTGCATCGACACCCGGCTCACGATGGGCCGGCCGTGCGGGCAGAAGTACGGGGTGTGGGTGACCGACAGATCGCTCACCAGGCGCTCCATCTCCTCGCGCGCCAGCGGCGTGTCCGCCTTGATGGCGGCCCGGCAGGCGACGAAGGCGAGGGCGCGATCGAGGGCGGGCTCCCCCGCCTTGGGGCCGCCGAGCTCGTCCACGGCCGCCTCGATGAGGCGCCGCGGCTCGTCGCCCTTGAGCAGGGTGGGCACGGCGCGCACGATCACCGCGGTCCCCTGCAGATCGAAGTCGAAGCCCAGGCGCTCGAGCGGCTCGCGCCACCGATCGAGGAGCACGCGCGCGCCCGGCGGCAGGTCCAGCGTCTCGGGAAAGAGGAGCGCCTGGGCGGGAGCGGGGCCCGCGTCGAGGTCGTTACGCAGGCGCTCGAAGAGAATGCGCTCGTGCACCACGTGCTGGTCGAGGAAGAAGACCTCGTCCTCCGACGTCGAGATGATGAACGTGTCCTGGACCTGCCCCAGCACGCGACCGAAGAGGCCCGCGGCGGCCGGCGTCGGGGGCGCCGCGAACAGCGCGCTCTGCTCGGCCACCATGCCGCCGGACGCCGCCTCCCACGTCATCGCCGGCGTCCGATCATCGAGGGACGGCACTACCTCGGGCCGGCGCAGCGCCTCGTGCAGCGCGGCGATCACCATCTCCTGCACCAGGCGAGCGTGACGAAAGCGCACGAGCGCCTTCGTGGGGTGCACGTTGGCGTCCACGTCGGCCGCGGGCAGGCGAACGGCGAGGACCACCAGCGGAAAGCGGTCGCGCGACAGCAGCGGGCGATACGCGGAGAGCACCGCCTGCAGGAGGGCGGGGTCGCGCACGGGACGGCCGTTCACGATGACGACGATGTCGTCGCGCCCGCCGCGCGTGACGTCGGGCGGGCTCGCGTAGCCACGCACGTGCACGCCGTGCTCGTCGCGGTCCACCGCCAGCAGCCGCTGCGCGAGGTCGTAGGTCCACAGCGCGCCGATGCGCTCGCGCAGGCCCGCCGCGGCGGGGGCCGTGAGCACGGCGCGGCCGTTGTTGGTGACGCGCAGCTGGACGTCCGGATGCGCGAGCGCGAGCTGGGAGAGGGCGCGCAGGCTCGCCGACAGCTCGGTGGAGGCAGCCTTGAGGAATTTCAGGCGCGCGGGCGTGTTGTAGAAGAGGTCGCGCACCTCGATGGTCGTGCCCGTCTCCGCGGGCACCTCGAGGCGCAGGGTGACCACGCCTCCCTCGCCGCCCAGGCGCAGGCCGGCGGCGGCGCCCCGCGCGCGACTCGTCACCGTGAAGCGCGACACCGCGCAGATGGCGGCGAGCGCCTCGCCGCGAAAGCCCAGCGTCTCGATGGCGTCGAGATCCTCGTCACGCGTCAGCTTGGAGGTGGCGTGGCGTTCGAGGGCGAGCGGCATCTCCGCCGCCGGCATGCCGGCGCCGTCGTCGGCGACGCGGATGAGAGCGGCGCCGCCGTCGCGCAGGTCCACGCTGATCACGCCCGCGCCCGCGTCGAGCGCGTTCTCCACCAGCTCCTTCACCGCGGAGGCCGGGCGCTCGACGACCTCGCCCGCCGCGATCTTGTTGACGAGGTGGTCGGGCAGGCGCCGGATGCGCCCGGTGGAGAGGCTCAGCGGCGGGTCTGCTGCTGCCACTTGGCGAGGAGGTTGAGCGCTTCGATGGGCGTGAGATGGGCGAGGTCGATCGCCGCCAGCTCCGCCGCCAGCGGGTCGGGCGGGGGCGCGAAGAGGCCGAGCTGGGCGGCGTCGCCGATGTCCGCGCTCGCCTGCCCCTGCTCCTCGAAGCGGGCGAGCAGCGCCTTGGCGCGCGTGATCACGGGCAGCGGCAGGCCGGCCAGGCGTGCCACCTGGATGCCGTAGCTGCGGTCGGTGGAGCCCGCGCGCACCTTGTGCAGGAAGACGATCTCGTCGTTCCACTCGCGCACGGCCACGTGGAAGTTGCGCACGCCGGGCAGCCGCCCCGCGAGCTGGGTGAGCTCGTGGAAGTGCGTGGCGAAGAGCACCTTGGCGCCCGCGGCGCGCTGGTGCAGGTCCTCCACCACCGCCCACGCGATGGCGAGCCCGTCGAAGGTCGAGGTGCCCCGCCCCACCTCGTCCAGCAGCACGAGGCTGCGCGCGGTCACGTTGTGGAGGATGCTCGCCGTCTCCACCATCTCCACGAGGAACGTGGAGCGGCCGCGCGCGAGGTTGTCCTGCGCGCCCACGCGCGTGAAGAGCCGGTCCACGAGGCCGATGCGCGCGGAGCGGGCAGGCACGAAGGCGCCCATCTGGGCGAGGACGACGATGTGTCCCGTCTGCCGCAGGTACACGGACTTGCCCGCCATGTTGGGCCCGGTGAGGATGACGATGCGCGCCTGCGCGTCGAGCGCCACGTCGTTGGGCGTCACCGGCGTGCCCGCCCGCGCTTCCAGCACCGGGTGGCGGCCTTCGACGATGTCGAGGGCGGCGCCGGTGTCGACCACGGGCCGCACGTGCCCGCGCACGTGCGCGACTTCCGCGAGTGCCTGCACCACGTCGAGGCGGGCGAGCGCGCGCGCCG
>CAYQQT010000132.1:0-8645 GCA_964419375.1 uncultured bacterium | reverse complement strand
GGGTCGCCCACGCGGTGGGCGTGGGCTCCGGCACGGACGCGCTGCGGCTGGCGCTGTCGGCGCTGGGCATCGGCGCCGGCGACGAGGTGATCACGCCTGCCTTCTCCTTCGTCGCCTCCGCCACCACCATCATGATGACGGGCGCCACGCCGGTGTTCGCCGACATCGATCCCGAGACCTACAACGTGGACGTGCGGGCGGTGGAGCGCGCCATCACGCCGCGCACGCGCGCCATCATGCCCGTGCACCTGTATGGCTGTCCCGCCCCCGTGGACGACCTCGTCGCCCTCGCGCGTGCGCGCGGCCTCGCGGTCATCGAGGACGCCGCGCAGGCGATCGGCGCCACCCTGCACGGACGGGCCATCGGCGGCTGGGGCGACGCCGCCTGCCTGTCCTTCTACCCGACGAAGAACCTGGGCGCGTGCGGCGACGCCGGCATGGTGGTCACGAACCGCGCGGACGTCGCCGAGCGCCTGCGCCGGCTGCGTCATCACGGCGACGGCGGCCGCTACCGCCACGTGGAGCTGGGCTATTGCAGCCGGCTCGACGAGATGCAGGCGGCACTGCTGCGTGTCAAGCTGCGGAGGCTGGACGGGTGGACGGAGGCGCGCCGCCGCATCGCGGCCCGCTACCGCGAGGCGCTCGCGGGGCTGCCCGTCCGCCTGCCCGTGGAGCCCGCGGGCGCGCGGCACATCTACCATCTCTTCACGGTGCGCCACCCGCAGCGCGATGCCTTCGTCAAGGCGCTCGACGGGCTCGGCGTGGGCACCGCCGTCCATTACCCGCTGCCGGTCCCCGGGCAGCCGATGTTCGGCGGGGGCGGCGAGAAGGAATTCCCGCACGCGTGGGGCGCGGCGCGCGAGGTGGTGTCGCTGCCCTGCTTTCCGGAGCTGACGGATGCCGAGGTGTCGGAGGTGATCGCCGCCGTCAACGACGCGTGCGCGCGTGCCTGAGGCGCAGGCGCGCCTGGTCATCGACACCCGCCACGCGACGAAAGCGGCCCCGCTCGCGCGCACCGTCGTCCGCCTGTAGTCGTAACCCGCATGCTCACCGCCATCGTCCTCTCCCTGCGCCCGCGCCAGTGGGTCAAGAACCTCTTCGTATTCGCGGCGGTGATCTTCAGCCAGAAGCTCTTCACGCCCGCGCTCTGGCGCGCGACCGAGGCCTTCGTGATCTTCTGCGCGCTCTCCGGCGCGATGTACCTCGTCAACGATGTCGTGGACCGGGACAGGGACCGCCTGCACCCGCGCAAGCGGGAGCGTCCCGTCGCCGCGGGCCGGCTGTCGCCGCGCGCGGCGGTGGCGGCGGGCGTGCTGCTGCTGGTGGCCGCCCTCGTCGCCGCCGCCTTCCTGTCGCGCGGGCTGCTGCTCGCGGCGGTGGGGTACGTCACGCTGCTCACCGCTTATTCGCTGGGGCTCAAGCACGTCGTCATCGTGGACGTCATCGTGGTGGCGTGCGGCTTCGTGCTGCGGGCGGTGGCGGGGGCGGTGGCGGTCGACGTGGAGATCTCGGGCTGGCTGCTCATCTGCACCGTGCAGATCGCGCTCTTCCTCGCCCTCGGCAAGCGGCGGCACGAGTACCTCACGCTGGAAGGCGAGGCCGCGCGCCACCGGCCCGTCCTCGCCGAGTACAGCGCGGGCCTGCTCGATCAGATGATCGCCGTCGTCACCGCCTCCACCGTCACCGCCTACGCGCTCTACACGATGTCGCCGGAGACGGTGGCGAAGTTCCACACGCGCTGGCTGCCCGTCACGCTGCCCTTCGTGCTCTACGGCATCTTCCGCTACCTCTATCTGCTCTACCGCAAGGACCTCGGCGGCAATCCCTCCGAGGTGGTGCTCAACGACCGCCCGCTGCTCCTCAACACGGTGTGCTGGATCGCGGCCGTGCTCGTCATCATCTACGGCACCGCTGGAGTAAGATGAGGTCGATGAAGGCTCACGTCGCGGTGCTGCGCACGCGTCCCGAGACCGTCGTCGCCGACTACGGCCGTCTCATGCGTCTCGTGAAGTACGACCAGGTGCTGCCGCGCGATCAGGAGCTCATCGTCAAGCTGAACCTGTCGTGGACGAAGTACTTCCCGGCGTGCTCGAGCCAGCCCTGGCAGGTGGACGGCGTCCTCAACACGCTCGTGGAGGACGGCTATGACCGCGCGCGCGTGCACCCCGTCGAGAACAGGACGGTGGTCACGAATCCCGTCGAGGGCTGCCGTAACAACAAGTGGGAGCCCGTGCTGCGCCGGCAGGCTTTCCGCTTCACGCCGCTCACGGACGTGGAGTGGATCCGCTATCCTTTCACGTCGCCGCTGCTGAAGCTGAACCAGATCTTCCCCGAGGGCATCGAGATCCCGAAGATGTACGTGGGCAAGAACGTGCTGCACCTGCCGACGGTCAAATGCGTCCATCCCGATACCGAGATCATGTTGGCGGATGGCGCACTCGTCCGTGCGGAGGCGCTCGTCAAGGCCTGGCAGGTCAGGGAGCCTGCGATCGACTTGCCCGACGGCGACCGGGTCAGCGAGGGGCAGGTGAAGGTCGTGGCTGTCGCCGCCGACGGAGGCTTGACGCCCGGACACGCAACCCACTTCTGGCGCACGCCGTTGACGGGGGAGTCGCTCTGGGCCGTGCGGACCAGGACGGGTCGTTCCGTCGTCACGTCACGTGTTCATCCGTTTCTGACGCCGGAAGGATGGATGCCTGCGCACGCCCTGCGCCGGGGGGACCGCATTGCGGTCGCGCGAAGGGTGCGCCTGACTGGAGCGAGTCAGCCACTTCCCGGCGTGCGCGGGCTGGGCCATGACGCCGTGAATGTCGATGCGCTGCCGATTCGCGCCGGACGAAAGTACGGCGTGGAGGCGCAACGCGACATCATTCGGGCATACATCGCCGGTGAATCGATTACCGCGATTGCGAGCCGGATGTCGACGCACTGGCAGTCGATCCGGTCAGTCATTCATCGATACGGGATTGCCTCACGGTGGCGGCGCGTGTGGGCGCGAGCGCCGCACGAAACGACGGCGTCGTTCTGGCGGTGGATGGGCTACTTCACTGCCGAGGGCTACGCGTACGACTGCCACGGGTCCTACCGTGTGTCGTTCGCGAACACGGATCCCGAGGTCCGGCGCGACTACATTGAGCTCTCGGAAACACTGTTCGGCGTGGAGCCGAAATGCCGTGGCATCGAGATTTACTTTGACGCGCTCAATCTCAGATTGTTCTTTGAGGCGCTTGGTTTCACAGTGCCAACGAATTCCGGAACGAAAACGGTGCCCGACATTCTTTTCAAATGCCCGGACGCTGAGATCGCCGCCTTCGTGCAAGGTTACCTTGACGGCGACGGTGGCGTCGACAAGGTGGGCGTCACGGTCACGACGAAAAGCCGCCGCCTTGCGTCACAGATTCAGATGCTCCTATCCCGCCTCGGGATCGTCGCCTTTCTCGGCACGACCTGGGCGAGGGCGACGAACGGGCGATCTGCGGAGCAGCAGAAGTATTGCAAGCTTTCGATCTACGGCGACGACGTCGTCACGCTCGCGACATGGATAACGTTTCGGTGCGCGCATAAGCAGCGTGCGCTTGGGGTGCTGAGATCCCGCCGGGAGGCCGGAGTCCGGCCGTCGAACTGGGACACGATCCCCGTCGCGCCTCCACTGTTTCGCATGGTCCGCGAGGGGCTTGGCCTGACGCACGCGACGTCAATGAAGCCCAGTTCCGTAAACTCCATTGAGAACGGCTACACGGAGCCCACGCGACCCGTCATGCAGCACTTCATCGAGCTTTTTTCACGGCTGGACACGACCGGCCGCTTCTCGAACGAGATCGCTTACATGCGATTTCTGACCAGCGATGACCTTGCATGGGACAGGGTTGACGACGTGCAATCGGAGCCCGCCGAGGTGCCGTTTCTCTACGACCTCTCCGTCGAAGGTGCGCAATCATTCGTTGGCAACGGGATCATCCTTCACAATACCCACGGTCACTCCGTCACCACGGGCGCCATCAAGAATTCCTTCGGCGGTCTCCTCAAGGAAGTGCGCCACCACGCGCACGAGTTCATCCACGAGGTGATGGTCGATCTCATGTACATGCAGCGCGAGCTGCACCCCGGAGTCTTCGCGGTGATGGACGGCACCGTGATGGGCGACGGGGCGGGGCCGCGCACGATGGTGCCGCGCGTCGGTAATTTGCTCCTCGCCTCGCAGGACCAGGTCGCCATCGACGCCATCGCGGCGAAGATCATGGGCTTCGACCCCCTCTCCATCCCGTATCTCGCCATGTGTCACGAGCGGGGCCTCGGCGTCGCCGATCCTCGCGACATCGAGATCGTCGGCGACGTGGAGGCGGCCAGCACCAACATGGGGTTCAAGACCTCTCGCAGCCTCGTGATCTGGGGCGACCAGCTCATCCGGCGTGGCCCCCTGCGTCCTTTGAAGCGGTTGCTCTTGCACTCGCCGCTCATGGTGTGGGCGCCCTTCGCGTCGAACGTGTACCACGACGGGCTGTGGTACCCGACGGTGGGCCGCGCGCGCATCCGCGCCTTCGCCGCCACGCCGTGGGGCCGGCTCTTCGGGACGTACTGAGGGTGGCCGCGCCCGTCCGTGTCCGCTTCGCGCCCAGCCCCACCGGCCACCTGCACGTGGGCGGCGCGCGCACCGCGCTCTTCAACTGGCTCTTCGCGCGTCATCACGGCGGCGCCTTTATATTACGAGTCGAGGACACGGACCGCTCGCGCTCCACGGAGGAGAACATCGGCTCCATCCTGGAGGCGCTCGAGTGGCTCGGGCTCGACTGGGACGAGGGCCCGCCCGCGGCGGGCTACCGCCAGACGGAGCGCTTCGACCTCTACCGCGCGCACGCCGAGCGGTTGCGCGCGGCCGGGCGCGCCTACTACTGCGACTGTCCGCCCGAGGAGCTCGACCGGCAGCGCAAGGTGGCGGAGGCGCGCAAGGAGACGTTCCGCTACTCGGGGCGCTGCCGCGAGCGCGGCCTCGACGCGGGCGCGCTGCGCTTGCTCATTCCCGGCGAGGGCGAGACGGTGGTGCACGACCTCATCCACGGCGTGGTGAAGTTCGACCGCCGGCAGCTCGACGACTGGATCCTCGTGCGGAGCGACGGCACGCCCACCTACAACTTCTGCGTGGTGGTCGACGACGTCACCATGGGCATCACCCACGTCATCCGCGGCAACGACCACCTGTCGAACACGCCCAAGCAGGTCCTCTGCTACGACGCGCTCGGGTACGCGGTGCCGGAGTTCGCGCACGTCTCGATGATCCTCGGCCCCGACCGGAGCCGATTGTCCAAGCGCCACGGCGCCACCTCGGTGCAGGCGTTCCGCGACGCCGGCATCCTGCCGGAGGCGATGGTGAACTACCTGGCGCGCCTGGGTTGGTCGCGCGGCGACCAGGAGATCTTCTCGCGCGACGAGCTGATCGAGCACTTCGACATCAAGGACGTGTCGTCGTCGGGGGCCATCTTCGACCCCACGAAGCTCGAGTGGACGTCGCAGCACTATCTGAAGACCATCGACGGCGCGCGCCTCGCCGAGCTCCTGGTGCCCTTCGTGCGCGCGGCCGGCCTCACGCCGCCGGAGGACCGCGCCCGTCTTGCCGCCATGGCCGACACGCTGCGCGAGCGCGCGAGGACGCTGAAGGAGATGGTGGAGGTGGGCCGCTTCTACTTCGAGCGGCCGGCGGCGTACGAGCCGGCGGCGGCCGGGAAGCTCCTCACCGCGGAGGGCGCGCGCCGCCTCGACGCCATCATCGCGCGGCTGGAGGCCATAACCTCGTTCACCGCGGGCGACATCGAGGTGATCCACCGCGAGCTGGCGGCGGCCCTCGGGCTCAAGCTCGTGGATCTCGCGCAGCTGTCGCGGATCGCGGTCACGGGCCGCACCGCCTCGCCGCCCATCTTCGACGTCCTCGCGCTGCTCGGCCGCAGCGAGTCGCGGTTACGCCTGCGCACGGCGCGCGCGGCGGCCGCGGACGCGGGGTCATGAGGCTGCTGCTCGCCCGCCACGGGCAGTCCACCTGGAACGCCGAGCGCCGCTTCCAGGGCGCCACCGACATCGCGCTCTCCGCGCTCGGCCGCGCACAGGCGGCGGCCCTCGGCCAGGCGCTCGCCGGCTATCGCGTGAGCGCCGCCTACGTGAGCCCCTACCGGCGCGCGCGGGAGACGGCGGAGATCGCCCTCGCGGGTGGCGAGATTCCGCTGTCGGCGATGGACGAGCTGCGCGAGCTGTCGCTCGGCGACTGGGAAGGCTGCACCGTCGACGAGGTCCGGGGCCGGGAGGGCGATCCCTACCGCGCCTGGCTGCTCGCCCCGCACGATTGTCCGCCGCCCAACGGCGAGCCGCTCGACGCCGTCTACCGCCGCGTGCAGTCCGCGGTGGAGCGTATCAGCGCCGCCCACGGAGACGACGAGGACGTGCTCGTGGTCGCCCACGGCGGCGTCATCAGCGTGTACGCCTGCGTGCTCCTCGGCTGCTCCTTCAACTCCCTGTGGCGGTTGCGCGTGGACAACGCCTCGCTCACGGTGGTGAAGCCGCCGCGTCTGGTCTCGCTCAACGACACCGCGCACCTCACCGGCCCCCTCGCGCCCGCCCCCGTGACGCGCGCCGAGTCCGCCAGCCGATGACGGTCCTCGTCGCGCTCTTCGGCGGCGTGGCGCTGATGCTGTACGGCATCCGCCTCACGGGCGAGGGCCTGCAGCGCGCGGCGGGCAACCGCCTGCGCAGCCTGCTCACCGGCATGTCGCGCAACCGCCTGCTCGCGATGGCGTCGGGAGCCACCATCACCGGCATCATCCAGTCCTCCTCGGCCACCATCGTCATGCTGATCGGCTTCGTGGCGGCCGGCCTCATGACGTTCCGCCAGACACTGGGCGTGATCCTGGGCGCCGACATCGGGACGACCCTCACCGTGCAGCTCATCGCCTTCAGGGTCACGGACTACGCGCCGCTGCTGGTGGGCCTCGGCTTCGCCATCACGTTCCTCGCGAAGCGGGGCGGCACCAAGGACATCGGTCAGGCGCTCCTCGGCTTCGGCCTCCTCTTCCTCGGGCTCAAGCTGATCCTCGACGGCGTGGCTCCGCTGCGCGACAACCCGCTCGCCACGCAGGTGCTCGCGGCGGTGGCGGGCAGCCCCGTGCTCGCCGTGCTCACCGCCGCCGTCTTCACGGCGCTCGTGCACTCGTCGGCGGCCACCATCGGCCTCACGCTCGCCCTCGCCACCCACGGCCTCGTGGACGCGGCGGGCGCCGTCGCCATCGTGATCGGCGCCAACGTCGGCACCTGCGCGAGCGCCCTGGAGGCGGCCATCGGCGCCACCGCGGAAGCCCGGCGTGTGGCCGTCGCCCACATCGCCTTCAAGGTGCTGGGGGCGGCGCTCGCGTTCCCCTTCATCGGGCCCTTCACGGAGATGGTGGAGGGCACGGCCATGGATCCGGCGCGGCAGGTCGCCAACGCGCATACCTTCTTCAACGTCGGCATCAGCCTCGTCTTCCTGCCCTTCATCCCGTGGGCGGCGCGCGTCATCGAGCGGTTCGTCCCCGACGACCAGCCGGGCGACACGCCTTTCCGCGCGCGCTATCTGGACGAGCGGGCCCTTGACCAGCCTTCGCTGGCGCTCGGCCAGGCCACGCGCGAGGCCCTGCGCATGGCGGACGTGGTGCAGGGGATGTTCCGGGACGTGCTGCCCGTCTTTCGCACGGACGACCAGGCGCTGCTGGAGGACGTCGAGAAGCGCGACGACCAGGCGGACTTCCTCGAGCGCGAGATCAAGCTCTTCCTGGCGCGCCTGGGGCGCGAGGCGATGGGCCCCGATCTCTCCCGCAAGGAGATCGGCCTCATCTCGTTCATCGCCAATCTCGAGAACATCGGCGACATCATCGACAAGAACCTCATGGAGCTGGCGCGCAAGAAGCTGTACCAGGCGCGGCGCTTCTCGGAGCCCGGGTGGGTGGAGATCGTGGACTTCCACAGCCTCGTCGCCAAGAACCTCGAGCGCGCCATCGCCGCCTTCGCCGCCGGCGACAAGGCGCTCGCGCAGGAGGTGCTGGACCAGCGGCCGCTCATGCGGGCGCGCGAGCGCGCGCTGCGCGACTCTCATCTCGGCCGGCTGCGCGCGGGCCTCGCCGAATCGCTGGAGACGTCGGAGATCCACCTCGACGTGCTCACGAACCTCAAGCGCATCAGCTCCCACGTGTCCGCGCTCATGTTCCCCATCCTCGACGAGGTGTGAGCCCATGAAAAAGATCGAAGCGATCATCAAGCCCTTCAAGCTCGACGACGTCAAGGAAGCGCTCACCGAGATCGGCGTGGTGGGCATGACCGTCACCGAGGTGCGCGGCTTCGGCCGCCAGAAGGGGCACACGGAGCTGTATCGCGGCTCCGAGTACACCGTCGACTTCCTGCCCAAGGTGAAGATCGAGGTGGTGGTGGCCGATCACATCGTGGACAAGGTGGTGTCCACCATCGTGGGCGCCGCGAAGACGGGCTCCATCGGCGACGGCAAGGTGTTCGTGCTGCCCATCGGCCAGTCCATCCGTATCCGCACCGGCGAGACGGGCGAGTCGGCCGTCTGAGCGCCGTCCCCGACGCGCTCCTCACGGCGGGCGGGCGCGCGGCGGGCGCGCGGCGCCGGGTCC
>CAYQQT010000131.1:6592-8686 GCA_964419375.1 uncultured bacterium | reverse complement strand
TCTTGATCCAGTTCACCGTCGCCGACGGATCGTTGTGGCCCTTGCCGGGCTTGGGCCAGGTCGGCGGCGCGGTCATCGTGCCGACGGGGATGGTCATGATGCGCTCCGGGTCCCACACCGAGACCGGATAATCAGACAGGTTCTTGCTGAAGCCGACCTTCACGCCCTTGAACGCGCGGTGGTCTTCCTTGCGGATGGTGACGAGACCGGCGGGTGCCTCGATGCTGAGGCCCTCGAGCTGCTTGATGATCGCGTCGTCCTCCGGCCAGCCGCCGCCGGCCTGGCGGTTGGCCTTCTCGACGGCGGTCTTGAAGAGGTAGAGGCCCGTGTAGGCAGCCTCGGCGGTGTAGCTCGGGTATTCGTTCCAGCGCTTCTGGTAACTCTCCACGAACCGCTTGTTGGCGGCCGAGCGGCCGGCCGGCGAGTACGTGAAGTGATAGTTGGAATGCACGCCGGCCAGCGCGCCTTCCGGATGGTCCTTGCCGATCGCGTGCGGTACCGCGCCGAAGTTGATGTTGCCCGCGAGCTTGGCGCGGTTGAAGAGCCCGTGGCGCAGCGCCTGCTTGTAGAACGCCACGTACATGCCGCCCCACATCGAGGTCACGACAATGTCCGGCGTGGCCGAGAGCGTCTTGGTGATGTGCGAGTTGAACTCCGTGGTCCCGAGCGGCGCCCACACCTCCGAGACGATTTCCGAGCCGGGCAGGAGCTTTTCGCGCGCGGCGTCGAAGTGGAGCTGGAACCAGCGGCCGAACGCGTAGTCCGGGTTGATCACGGCGATCCGCTTCACGTCTGGCCACGCCTTGGCGACGGCGAGCGCGGTGGTGACGCCGTCGGCGGAGAGAATATTCGTCATGCCGAAGAGGTAGTGCGGGTTCGGCACCTCGATCTCGAGGAGCTTGTCGATGCAGCAATCGGTCATGATCGTGAGCAGCTTCAGCTCCTCGACCACGGGGCCGACGGCGAGCTGGTTGTGGGCGGCGATGACGCCCGAGAAGTAGTCGATCTTCTCGGAGAGCTTCATGCGCTTGACTTCCTTCACCGTGGCCTCGGGTCCGGCCGCCTCGTCCGCAGTAAGCGTCTCGATCTTGCGCTTGCCGAGCAGGCCGCCCGCCGCGTTGATCTCCTCGGCGGCCAGCGTGTGCCCCTTGAGCGACGGCAGCCCGAGGATGGCGCCGGGCCCCGACTGGATCGTGATGTGGCCGAACTTCACCGGCGTTTCGGGAATGCGCCCCTTGGGCGCGTCCTGCGCCACGGCCACGCCCGCCACCGCGAGGTCGCCGCCGACGCCAAGCGCGGCGCCGCCGATGGTGACGCCGAGCCCAGCCAGGAAATCACGCCGATCCAGGTCGTTGGCCATTCTGTCCTCCTGTCGCCGCGCTCAGGCCACGGCGACGCTGATCGTATGGATGCGATTCCGCCCTGCCGCCGGCTGCACTCTCGCGCGCTCATCGGTGGCGCTCGCCGCGCGCGTGCGTGTCCTTCCCGTCCTTCCCGTCCGGAAAGGGTGATGGCGAAGCGATCGAATCCGTTTCGCGGGAGATCGCGGATCGTCTCGTCGGCATGCTAACGCCCCCGCCGGCGTGGGACGTCCTGCCTCGGCGCCACCACCAGCAGCACAAGGTTGCACTTGCGACAGCTCACGATCAGCGCCCGCGGCCGTTCATGGATACGCCGGGCAACGCTGGCCTCCGCTTCGATGTGGCCGCACGGGAAGCGCATGCGTTGCGGGACCGACCGCGAGAGCGGGCGGCCGGCCGGTGCTTCAGAGTCGCTCGCTGTCATCGTGCTCGATACTGACGGTCGGCTGTGACAGGCAAGGTCACAGTGGACCTGTCGCCGCCCGAGGCAGGCCAAACTGCGGAGAACTCCCGTAGGGTGGTTCCCGCACTCGTCGGCACGCCGCCGCAATCACCCGTGCGCATCGGGACACTGGTGGCTAAGGGCGCAGAACGACGGGACATGCCAGATTTTGCCGTCCGTTTCGTCGTAGTAGTTCGAGTTCAGCCGCCGCTCGGCCAGCGGCCGCGTGCAGCGCGCGCAGACGGTGTCGTTGTCGCAGAGGCACTCGACCTTCATGACTAACCCGAACCA
>CAYQQT010000131.1:1643-6492 GCA_964419375.1 uncultured bacterium | reverse complement strand
GTCTGGCCCGGGCGGCCCGGCGGGAAAACGAAAACCCCTCGTGATGAGGGGCTGACGCCGTTGGTTGCTGGCGGTCAGCCGTATCGTTCCCGTCACCGGGCTGGCGTTGGCACCTTGGCGGCTTCACCAGGTTGCCGGGCGCGTCGCAGGGCCAGAACCCTCAGCGCCTCTCTTGATAGCTATGTGCGAGCAATGTACCTGAGCACCGCGAAGCGAGTCAATGCGACGTTGCTACAGCGAAAGATCCCCGGACAGCGAATCGGCCCTCACGGCAAACAGCCCCGCATACGCGATCCTCTCGTCCATCAGCCGGGCCCACGGCCCCACATACGCCCTCACCTGCTCGGCGTAGCGCTGGGTCAGCGCGGCGAGATCCGCCTGATCCGTCTTGTAGTCCACGATGTGCCAGCCCTCCGGCGCGCGAAACGCGAGATCGATCACGCCGTAGAGCACGCGAGGCGGGCCCTCGCCTTCAATCTTGATCGCGAAGGGCACCTCCGGGAGGCACACGTCGGAGGCCTGCGCGCGTTGCCATAGCTCGGACGCCATCACGCGCTCCACCGTTTCGAGCGCCTCCGGCACCACCCGTCGCAGCGCCGGCTTGTCCACCGTGAGCCAGTTCGCCAGCCGCTCGAGATGGGCGCGGTCGCGATGCGGGCCTCGCATCGCGTTCTCCAGCAGCGCGTGGACCAGCGTGCCCCACGCCATGCCGGTGTCCGGCTCTCGAGTCCGGCCGGGCGCGAGTGGGTGGCCCAGCGGCCCGGCGTGATGCGCGGTGCCGGTGACAGATTCGACGTTCCACGACGGCTGGCGCGCCGACTCGAATGCCGCCTGGCGTCGGGCTCCGGCGCCGTCGCGCGTGGCGGCGCCGACGTCTGCGACACGACGCCATTCGAGGGATACCGTGGCCGGGACCCGGAGCGGCGGGGCGTCGGCGAGATGGGCCGCGAATGGCTGCCAGGGGCCCTTGGCCGAGCCGGCGTACTGGCTGACAACGAGTAGATCCTTGGCGCGAGTGGCGGCGACGTAGAGCAATCGCTTCGCCTCCGCCTCGATGAAGCGCAGCTCGATCGCCGCGTGCTCGGCCCACCCTTTCGGCTCGGCCAGAACGTCGACGCCGTAGTCGCCCTTGCGGCGGGTCATCTGGAAATAGCCCAGCGCTTGCGGCCCGTCACGCGTCACGCGGATGTCCGCGCTCGGCGCTCGGCCACCGGCGGGATCGACCAGGAAGACCACGGCCGCCTCGAGGCCCTTGACCTTGTGCAGGTTCATCACGCGCACCACGTCTTCGCGACCGGGCTCCAGCGGCACCGACTCGACCTCGCTGCCTTCGAGATCCTGCTCGAGCGCCGCCGCCGCATCCGCCAGCGTTCCACCATCCTCCGTGATGCGTCGAACGCGGTCGACGGCATGGATAAGGTCGCCGGCCTCCGCGCCGCCGGGTGTCATGGCCGTCGCGTGGGCAAGCAGGCCCGTGGTCTCGACGATCCGGTCCACCGCCGCCGGCACGGGGATCGTCCGCGTCCAGCGATACATCGTGCGCAACGATCGCAGCGCTTCAGCGACAGGCCCCGACGCGTCGTCAGGCAGCGGAACCGTCAGCATGAACGGCAAGCCGCCCTGCCGGTGACGGAAGAGCAGCTCGTCGCTGACCCCGAAGAGCGGGCCTCGAAGCACGCCCACGAGGGTCACACCGTCGTCGGGCTCCGCCAGCGCGCGCAGCACGTCGGCGAGGGCGGCCACGGAGCGCGAGGCGGCGAAGGTGGCGGTGCCGCTGACGACGCTGGGAATTTGCAGCGCGTCGAGCACCGTCGCGTAGATGGGCAGCTGCTTCCTCAACCGGGTGAGCACGAGAAAGTCGCCCCACTGCCGGCGCTTGTGGTCAACCTCGTCGCGGATGTACCGGGCAATCGCGTCCGCCTCGAAGGCCACCACGGCGGCGCGGGGCACGGTGTCGGGAATAGTGAGCGTTCTCAGCGCCGCCCCACGGCCGGCGGTGCGAACGGGTTGCAACGGGTGGAACACCGGCTGCTCTGGCTCGGGCGTGGCCGGAAAGAACGCGTCGCGGCCAAAGACCGTGTTGGCCCAGTCGCAAAGCTGCGGCACGGCACGGAATGACGCCGTCAGCTCGACGACGTGCCCGCCCACGCGCTCGATGACCTGACGCACGCGCTCGTACGTCTCGATATCGGCGCCCGTGAACCGGTAGATCGACTGCTTGGGGTCGCCGACGACGAAGAGCGCCCCGGGCCGCAGCATTACGCGCCGCCAGTCGGGCTCATCACCCGGCTGCGCGGCGAGAAGCGCGACCACTTCGGCCTGCAGCGGATTGGTGTCCTGGAACTCGTCGACGAAAAGCCAGCGGTACTTGCGCTGCAGATCGGCTCGGACCGCGAGGTTGTCGCGGAGCAGGCGGGCCGCAAGCTGCAAGAGATCGCCGTAGTTCAGCGCGACCGCACGCCGGCGCGCCTCCTGGGCGAACTCGCGGCCGCCGGCCAAAAGCGTGGCGGCCAGGCGATAGCAGTGCTGCCGCCATGCGGAGACGAACGGCTCGACGGTCGTCGTGCGAAACGCGTCGAGGAGCGCTGCGATTCGGTCGCGTGTCGCTTTCGTCTCCCCGGCACCGCCGGGCCACCACTTCTGCGTGATCGTATTCTTTGCAAGCCAGAACCCGAGCAATTCAGCGACCACAGCCGGCCGTGCCGGGTTCAGCACACGACGGCGGCTGCGGAACTGCTGGGCGGCCTTCTGAACGGCGCAGGTCGTCTTTGAATCGTATTCGGGCAGCTCGGCCTGAAGCGTGCGCCAGAACTTCTCGAGGGCCTCGCGCGGGGCGGCGATGTCGGGCATTCTCCCGTCGCCCGGCGGAAACACCACGTCCGAGAACGTGCACACGCGCTCGAACGCACCGTCGAGGTCATTCGCCTTGATGCCACAGCTCTCCAGCTCGGCGAGCGTGGCCGATCCGCCGCCGCGCTCACGGTCGAGGTAGTCGCGCCAGGCCCGCCGGCGGAACTCGACGTCCTCGACCTCGTCCTGCTCCGTGAAGCCGGGCGCCACGCCGGCCTCGACCGGCCGCTCGCGCAGCAGGTGGGCGCAGAAGGCGTGAATGGTGCCGGCGAACAGGCGTTCCAGATGCCTCAGCGCAGTCGCGATGCGCTCCTTGCGCACGCCGTCAGTCTCGTCGGCAAGGCGGCGCTCCAGCTCGAGCTGGAAACGCCCGCGCAGCTCGGCCGCCGCCTTGCGTGTGAAGGTGACGGCCGCCATCCCTTCGATCTCGTACACACCCTCGGCAATGCCGGCCGCCATGCGCCGCGCGAGGCTTTCCGTCTTGCCGGAGCCCGCTCCCGCCTCGACGAGCACATTGCGGTCGAGTCGCTGCTCGATCACGTCCCGCGCCGCCTGGTCCGGCGGCCGACGAATCGCCTTACTCATGGTCGGCCAGTCTCCAGTACGGCGCGAGGACCGTGTTCGCCTCGTTCTCCACCTTTGTGCCGGCACGCTCGAAGGGCTTGCGCCCGCACGCGCGACCAAAGTCGCACCAGCTGCAGTCGTCCTCGTCGTCCGTGTGCACGAAGGCGCCGGCCCTCAGCGTGTCGAAGAGGTCGCGCAGGACCTCGGCGATCTGCGCCTCGCTCACCGGCAGGCACGTCTTCCGCTCCGCTCGGCCGCGAGCGGTCGGGAAGTAGTAGCAGGCGCTGCTCACCCGCGCGTCCGGGTCCGTGCGGCGCAGCAGCTGCGTGGCCGCGAGCGCATAGAGCGCGTGCTGGAGCAGCCGCCCGCCGCGGAACGTGCCCGTGAAGCTCGGGGCCCAGTAGCTGCCGGTCTTGTAGTCCACGACCTCGTAGGTGCCGTCGGGCAGCCGATCGATGCGGTCGATGCGGCCCCGAAGCTGGAAGCGCAGGCCACCGCCCAGATCGATCGTGACCGGCTCTGCCTGCGCCAGAGCCTCGCCGTCCGCCGGCCCCGCGCCGAATGAGACTTCGAACCCGACCGCCTCCCTGCCCGTGCCCTCGGCCTCGAGCTGAAGGAACAACGCCAGGTCGTCGAGGGTCTCCTGCCGCTCGCGCTCGAAGACGTGATCGGACGGCGGCGGCACCAATCGGCGATGTGCCTCCAGACGCGCCTGTCCCAACGCCGCCAGCCGTGCGCCGTGCCGGGCCGGATCGAGGCGCTCGTTCCTGACGCGCACCTCGCGCAAGATGTCGGCGTAGAGGCCGTGCAGCATCACGCCGCGCGTGGAGGGATCGAGCCATCGGTCACGCTCCGGCTCGGCAGCGTCGATGGGCTCCAGGCCGAGGCCACGCTGCAGGAAATCGCGGAACGGGCACTTGGCGATGTCTTCCAGCCTCGTCGCCGACGTCGGTCGGCCCGAGGTGCGCGGGTCGAGCAGCGGGCCGGCCTCGCGCACGAAGCCGTCGTAGACGGTGAACGCGTCCGACCGGCGCGCCGCCTCGGCCACTTCGCCCTGCGCGAGTGACGGAAACGCCGCGCGCACGCCGTCGAGAGCCGCGGAGCCCACGCCGTTGAGCTGACTGAGCCACCAGCCCCCCTCGCTCAGCGCCTGCTCAGCGCTCGTGGGGACAGCGGAGACGGGCTCGCCAAGCTCGCGGGCGAGATCGCGATAGGTCCAATCGCGACCGGGCTCGCGCAGGCGCAGCGCCTGCAACAGCAGCCACGACGGGAACGTCTCGCGATGCTGGCGGAGATCGCGACACGAAAAGCTGAGGCACACGCGGCCGCCGAGCGACGCGAGCCGCGCGACAATCTCGTGCAGCGCCTCGGTCGCCCGGTCGCGCGAGGTGGGCAGCGCCGGGCTCAGCGCCACGCGCTCGGCATCGAGGAGCAC
>CAYQQT010000131.1:0-1543 GCA_964419375.1 uncultured bacterium | reverse complement strand
GCCTCACCGTCCAGCTCGCTGCCTTTCGCCGCGTAGTCCTCGACGAACCGCCGGCACACCGAAGCGAGGGCGGACGCCGTCACGCGCCCGCTGTCGGGGACCAGCGCGAGGAGCGTCGCGATCCACTGCGCGAGCCGTTCGGCGTGCTGCGCCCGCTCGGCGGCGTAGGCGCGCGCGGCGTCGTCGGACTCGGCGTCGGCGGCAGTCTGGCGGTACTTCGCGACGAGCCCCGAGAGGGCGGCGCCGTACGTCTGCCGGCCCCACGCCGCATTCGAGCGCGCGAGCAGCCGCGCGGCCTGCCCGGCCGTCGGCCCGCCGTCGATATCGACGACGAGGTCACCGGACTGAAGGAAGCGCCGCAGCCCGGCCGTCGGGAAGCCCGCCTCGACCCAGTTGCAGAATGCGAGTAGCGCGCGGGCGGGCCGGGTAAGCGTGATCGGCACACCGCCGCCGATCGTGATCGGCACCTCGTGGCGCTGCGCCTTCTCCCAGAACAGCGCCGCGTAGTCGGCCGACGCGAAGGCGACCTCGACGTGATCGAGGCGAAACCCCGCGGTGAAGATGCGGCGAAACACCTCGTCCACTTCCGCTTCCTGGCCGCCCGCGCGAAACATCGTCAGTGAGCCGTCGCCGCGCGGCGCCGGCGCCTCGTCGGGTCGCAAGACGAACGCGAGCAGACCGGCGTCGGACATCGGTGAGGGATCTTGCAGCGCAAGCCGCCGCAGCGGTTGGGTCCCAGGCACGCGAACGGTGTGCGACGTCACGCGCTCGCTCGGCAGCGCGTCGAGAAGCTGCTGCTCGAGAGGCGTCCACAGCGCGTCGGGCAACTCGAGGCGGAGGTCGGCAGCCAGGACCGGGCCGACGTCGAGGTGGGCGAGCGCTTCGCGGTACACGTCGGCGGCGTCGGCGAGTGCGTGCGCGGCCAGGTGGGCTTCATAGGCGGCGACGAGCGCCTTCAGCTCGGCGGCCTTGTCGGCATTGGCGAAGGCGGCGGCCGTCACGTGCTCGGCCGTCAGCCCCGCCATGCGCAGCTCGCGAATCGCCGCCCACAGCGCTTCCGCCATCCGCGGCTGCTCGGCCAGACGGCGGAAGTACGGGGGCGTCTCCGCCGGCAGATCGATCAGCAGCCGCATGACCAGCGCGGGGCCGATGCCGTCGGCCGCCGGATCGAGCCCGCGGTCGATGAGGAAGGGCGCCGCCATCTGAAGCGCCACGTCGAAGGGACGGACGAAGCGCAGGTTCGCCCAATCCGTTCCGTCGAGAACCAGGCGCTCACCCAGCGTGTGGCCGAGGGCGAACGAGGGGACGAAGACCCATTTCACCCTCGTACGCTGGGTTCGGCAGAGCTCAGCGAGCTGCGTCAGGAAGGGATCCACGTCTCGCCCGAGATCATCCGCGACGCGCGGTGCGCTGGCAATCATGTTCGTGAGCATACCCGGGCGCCGTGACAGCGAAGGTCACACCGGGAGGGACAGCTCCTACGCGCTCTTTGCGCGGCGCACGACAAGCTCGACGTCACAATCGAGCGCCTGAAGCAGGGACA
>CAYQQT010000130.1:0-8689 GCA_964419375.1 uncultured bacterium | reverse complement strand
CGAGGATCTCCAGGAGATGCACCGCCGCCTGCGCGAGGACGGCATCAAGCAGTTCCGCATCCGGCCGAGACGATCATGGCCGAGACGGAAGCGCTGTGCCGGAGCCGGGAGGGGTTCGTCTCGCGCGCGGAGTGGCGGGGGAGGCAGGTCGAGCGGATGCGGGGCGGCTGACCGCGGTCAGCGCTTCTCGATCGTCCGGATCACCGCGGTGTAGTACTCCCGCGCGTAGCCGGCGGCCGCGGTCTCGTCCATCAGCCGCTTCGTCGTCTTCGCCTGTGCGAGGTCCACGCCGTACGCCTCCGCGAGCGCGAGCCGCGAACGGCATTACCATGAGCGACCCGCTTCGAATCCGGATCTATGAGCCGCCTCTGAAGACATCGAAACCTTCAATCGCATCGCGTACAGCGGTTTTCTGATTCCGATCGTCCGCGCTGCAGCGCGCGTGTCGTTGACACCGTCGCGCATGTCCCTGTATTGTTGGCGCACTTTCCACTGGATACGCCGCACGGATCCAAGCCAGGAGGTCGCTATGCCAGCCACACCCGACAAGAACCGCACGAAGTATCTGCTCGACGAAAGAGACATCCCCACCAAGTGGTACAACATCCAGGCTGATCTCAAGACGCCGGCGGCCCCGCCGCTGCACCCGGGCACCGGGCAGCCCATCGGCCCCGCCGATCTCGCGCCCCTATTCCCGATGGAGATCATCAAGCAGGAAGTCAGCCGCGAGCGGTGGATCGAGATCCCCGAGCAGGTGCGGGATGCCTATCGGCTGTGGCGCCCGAGCCCGCTCTACCGGGCGCGGCGGCTCGAGAAGGCGCTCGGCACTCCGGCGCGCATCTACTATAAGTACGAGGGCGTGAGCCCGGCGGGCAGCCACAAGCCCAACACCGCCGTCGCGCAGGCGTACTACAACAAGAAAGAAGGGGTCACGCGCCTGAGCACGGAGACGGGCGCGGGCCAGTGGGGCTCGGCGTTGGCGATGGCGTGCCAGATGTTCGGTCTGCAGTGCAAGGTCTACATGGTCAAGGTCTCCTTCCAGCAGAAGCCGTACCGCCGCATCATGATGGAGACGTGGGGCGCGCAGGTGGTCGCCAGCCCGAGCCCGGATACCCAGGCGGGCAAGAAGATGCTCGAGCAGGATCCCAACTCGCCCGGCTCCCTCGGCATCGCCATCAGCGAGGCGGTGGAGGACGCCGCCACGCGCGACGACACGAAGTACTCGCTGGGCAGCGTGCTCAACCACGTGCTCATGCACCAGTCGATCATCGGCCTCGAGACGAAGAAGCAGCTCGAGAAGGCGGACGACGAGGCGGACATCGTCATCGGGTGCGCGGGCGGCGGCTCCAACTTCGCCGGCCTCGCCTTCCCCTTCGCCGCCGACAAGCTCACCGGCAAGAACAAGAAGATTCGCCTCATCGCGGTGGAGCCGGCCGCGTGCCCGAGCCTCACCAAGGGCACGTACACCTACGACTTCGGCGACACGGTGGGGCTCACGCCGCTCGTGAAGATGCACACCCTCGGCCACGGCTTCATCCCGCCTCCCCTGCACGCGGGCGGCCTGCGCTATCACGGCATGGCGCCGCTCGTCTGCAAGCTCTACGACGAGAAGGTCATCGAGGCGCGCGCGGTGAAGCAGGTGGCGACCTTCGAGGCGGCCATGCAGTTCGCGCGCACGGAATGCATCATCCCCGCCCCCGAGTCCGCACACGCCATCCGGGCCGTCATCGACGAGGCGATGCTGTGCAAGAAGGAAGGCAAGAAGCGCACGATCGTCTTCAACCTCTCCGGTCACGGCCACTTCGACATGGCCGCCTACGAGGCGTACCTGACCGGCAAGCTCCAGGACTACGACTATCCCGCCGAAAAGATCGCGGAAGCCCTGCGGGGCGTCCCCAAGGTCAAGGCGTAGGAGCGCGCGATGAATCGAGGACGACGGACGTTTCTGAAGACGGGCGCCGTGGCGGCGGCGGTGCTGGGCGCGCCCGCGCTCCTGCGCGCGCAGGGCAAGGGCAAGGTGAAGCTTGCCTACCTGCAGCTCGGCTGGGCGGCGACGGACATCATCCACAAGGAAGACCTGCTCGGCAAGCGCGGGTGGCAGGCGGAGTACTCGGTGGTGCCGGGCTCGCCGGTGCCGCTGCTCAACCAGCTCACCTCCAAGAACGTGGATGCGGTGGACATGAGCTTCGCGCTGGCGGCGAAGGCGTTCGAGGACGGCGCGCCCATCAAGGTGACGGGCGTGGCCACCGCGGTGCTGGGCGCCGTGGTCGCGCGCAAGGACGCCGGCCTCACCAGGATGGAAGACCTCAAGGGCCGGAAGGTGGCCGCCGTCGTGGGCACCTCCACCTTCTTCGACATCCGCGCCCTCACGCTCAAGGGCTACGGCTTCGACCTGCAGAAGGACACGCAGATCGTGACCGCCACCGCGCCCGCGGACATGGTGACGCTGCTCGGCAGGAAGGAAGTGGACGCCATCATCGCGTGGCAGCCCATCAGCGACGCCGTGGTCCTGCGCGGCGAGGGCGTCTATCTCGCCAAGCAGATCGACCTCTGGCGCAAGGCGACGGGGCGCGCCACCGGCTTCCCCGTCCACGTCTGCTATCTCGTGCACAACGACTTCGCGTCCAGGAACCCGGGCTTCGCGCGCGACCTCAACGACGCGCAGAAGGACGCCGTGGACATCTGGTACAACAAGCCGGAGCGCGCCATCGAGATCGCGGTCGAGGTGACCAAGCTGCCGAAGGAGGTCATCCAGGTCGCGCACCGCGAGACGGTGAAGATGCTCTCGGGCCTGCCCGAGGAGCAGGTGGAGACGCTCATCGTCCAGCTCAAGATCAACAAGGAGTTCGGCTTCCTGAAGTCGGACATCTGGGACAACCCGGAGCGGATAAGAAAGGAATTCTTCTCCCGCAGTTGAGACTCGCGGACCGGCTGCACCTGCCCACGCTCGCGGTGGTGGCGGTCATCATCGCGGCGTGGGCGGGACTCTCCTGGAAGTACGGCGCTTACGTCCTGCCCCCGCCCTCGTCCGTCGTCACCGGCTTCCGGGAGGTGGTGGCCAGCGGCGACATCTGGCGGCACACGGGCGCTTCGCTGGCGCGCATCCTCGTCGGCTTCGGAGGCGCGGTCGTGCTCGCGCTGCTCATGGGCCTCGGCGCCTTCGTGTCACGCACGGCGCGCGGGGTCATCCACGACGTCGTCACCATCCTGAACTCCACTTCCGTGTTCGTGTGGATCGTGCTCTCCATCATCTGGTTCGGGCTCAGCCACTGGGGGCCCGTCTTCACCACCTTCATGATCACGCTGCCCGTGGTCGCCTCCAACATCGTGGAGGGCGTGGCGAACGTGGACCGGCGCCTGATCGAGATGGGCGAGGTGTACCGCCTGAGCGGGCGCGAGAAGTTCCGCTCCATCGTGGTGCCCTCCACCCTGCCCTACCTGGTGGCGGGCATGCGCGTCGGCTTCGGGCTGGCGCTCAAGGTGTCGGTGGTGGCGGAGATCTTCGGGGTCACCTCCGGCATCGGCTACATCATGAATTACAGCCGCGAGATCCTCGCCACCCAGATGGTCTTCGTGTGGGCCATCGTGATGATCCTCGTCATGACGGCGACCGACAAGCTCGTCTTCGACACCCTCTCGCGGCGGCTGGCGCGATGGCGGTAAAGCTCTCGGTGACGGGCGTGGGCAAGGACTTCCTCATTCCCGTCATCGACTCCGTGTCGTTCGACGTGGAGACGGGCGACTTCGTGTGTCTGCTCGGGCCCAACGGCTGCGGCAAGACCACGCTGCTGCGAATCATCGGCGGCATCGAGCCCGCCACGCGCGGCACCGTCCTGCTCGACGGCAAACCCGTGGTGGCCGACCAGTGGCACGAGCGCAAGGTGGGCGTCGTCTTCCAGGAGGACCGCCTGCTGCCGTGGATGAGCCTGCACGACAACGTGGAGCTGGTGCTCAAACCGCTCGGCGTGGGCGCTGCTGAGCGCCGCGCGCGCGCGGCGCGCTACCTCGACATAGTCGGGCTGCGCGGCTTCGAGGACTACTATCCGGGCCGCGTGAGCGGCGGCATGCGCCAGCGCGCCGCCATCGCGCGCGCGCTCGCCATCGAGCCCGACGTCCTGCTCATGGACGAGCCCTTCGCCGCCCTCGACGCGCAGAACCGGCGCATCATGCAGAACGAGGTGCGCCGCATCTGGAAAGCAACCGGGCGCACCATCCTCTTCGTCACCCACGCCATCGAGGAGGCGGTCGCCATCGGCACCACCCTCGTCATGCTGTCCGCCCGGCCCTCGCGCATCCGCGCGCTCCTGCGCAACGACGGCCGCGTGGAGCGAGCCAGGCTCGTCGACGACCTCAACACCATGATCATGGAAGAGGTCGAGCGCCAGCAGGGCGCGCACCCGGGACCGTGAGCGCGCGCCCGTCCATGGAGAGGACTCGGATGCCTCCGCGCTCGCCGCCGTGGTGTTCGGCGGCGGGATGGTGTCGGCGCGGACTTCCGACCCGCGGCGTCTGGAATTCTGGACGTGGTGGCTCGATGATGCGGTACCGCGGGCCTACGAAGCAGGCACACTTCCGGACCAGGTTCCGCCAGCGTGACCTACTCGGGCAGCGTCGGTGGGCTCGCGACCTCGGGGGCGATCTCGCCCGTGAGCGCTTCGAGAAACGCCACCAGGTCCGCCTGTTCGGACGCGGTGAGGTTGCGGGGCTGGATCGCCGGCGAGAGCCAGGGGTTCCGGTGGCCGCCTTGGTTGTAGAAGGCGACCACGGCGGCGAGGGTCTTCAGGCTGCCGTCGTGCATGTACGGCGGACGCCTTGCCACGTCGCGGAGCGTCGGCGTCTTGAACGTCCCTTTGTCGGCCTCCTTCTTCGTGACCGTGTACCGGCCCCAGTCGGGATTCGGCCGGTCCATGCCGACGCCGATATTGTGGTAGCCCTCGTCGGTGAAGTTGAAGCCGGTATGGCAGGCGACACATCCGTTTCCGTGGGACTTGCCCTCGAAGTGGCCGAGGCCCCGCAGGGCCGCCGGAGACAGCGCGCCGGTGTCGCCGGCCAGGAACCGGTCGTAGGGCGAGTTGCCGGAGAGAATCGTCCGCACGTAGGCGGCGATCGCCTTGGCCACGCCCTCCGGGTTCAGATCGGTCCCGAAGACCCTCCGGAACTGCTCCCGATAGGCGGGGATCGCGCCGAGGTGCTTGACGACCAGCGCCGGACTTTGATCCCGAGCGTTGATCACGTCGTCTTCGAGCGAGGCGCGCACCCCCGTCCACTGCTGGCGACCGCTGAAGAGCCGATTCAGCAGCGCGGGAGCGTGGCGGCCCGTCGGCTTTCCCTCGAAGCTGAGCGAGAAGGGGCGGGGGTCGGCCCACCCGTGCTCGGGGCGGTGACAGCTCACGCACGCGACGGTACCGTTTCGGGACCAGCGCTTGTCCCAGAAGAACTGCTTGCCGAGCGCGATCTTCTCGGGCGTGAGTGGATTGTCGGGCGGAATGGACGCGGCCTGCCGCTGAAGGCCCAGGGGCAGCGTGACGACGTCGTTCCCGCCGTGACCGAGACCGACGCAGGCAAGGACCAGGAGCGAGGGCGCGACGACCACGAGCCACCCTCGCCCCATACCCATCTTCACCCGTCGTCAGCCCGCCGGCTTCCTAGTCATCGTCCTTGTCGCCGCCCTTCAGGCGGACGTGCTTGCCTTCACTGGGAACGCCGTCCCTGTTCACGACGAACAGCAGGTAGTCGCCGGCGACGGCCAGGCCCGGCAGCGGCGGCGCCGTGACGCGCACGCGCCCGTCCTTGCCGCCTTCGAAGGGAAGCTCGACGTAGCGGTTGCCCCACGTCCAGTTGTGGGTGACCGGGCCGGTCCGAATGAGGACGACGGACCCGATCTCCCCGCCCGTCACGCGAAGCTCGAACGTCTTCCTGTAGTGCAGCTCGTTCGGTGCTTTCTCGATGGCGGGCCTCGGGCCCGTGAAGAAGTATGGCGGGCGATAGAACTCCCCGACCGGGACCGCCTGGTTCTCGTCGCCGCCCGGGATCAGCTGCACTCGGTTTCCTCCCATGACCCACACGCCCCCGTTGGGGAGGAGCAGGGCCGTGGAATGATCGTGGCGCGGAACGGGCGACTCCACGAGGTCGGTCCGGCTGCCGTCGGCCGGGTCGAACATCTGATAGTGAAGGGTGTTCACCCCCGCACCTCGGCCGCCGACCACCAGCAGCTTGCCATCCGGCAGGACGACCGGGTTGTTCTGGTCGGCCGGCAGGATGAGGTCGGACATCTTCTGCCACGCCGGAGACGCGTCGGAAAAGTTGATCCTCTCGACCGTCGCGACCGCTGACGAGCCGGAGCCGTTACCGCCTCCGAACGAGAACACCTCTTGCGACCACGTACCGTCGCCGTTGATCTTGACCTTGATCGCGCTGCCGGCTCCCTCGTGCGCGTTCTCGGCTTTCGCCACCAGGGTCCAGTGGTTGAGGGCGGGCACGTGGCGGCGAGGGTCGGCCAGGGCCGCCTGGACGTCGAGGAGATGCGTGTTGCCAGTGTAGAAGAAAGGATCGTAGCCTCGGATATCCGGGCCGCCGCTTTGCCCGGGCAAGGGCCGCTCGGGATCGACCTCGGCCAGGACCGCGACCTTCCAGTCCTCCTTTCGCGGACCCGTCTGGACGACGAAGGAGCGCGGATACATTGGAAGGAGTTTCCGGGCGTTTTCCAGCGCGACCGTCCTGTCCGTTTTGGGATCGTAGACTTCCGGAACGGCCTGGCGGACCTTCGTGCCGGAAGCCAGCGCGTCTCCCACACTCGTGTCCTGGTCCGTCCCCGAAAGGATCAGGATGCGGCCGTCGGGAAGGCTTACGGTGGTCGGATACCAGCGCTGGTACTTCATGTCCGACCGCAGTGGCGGGTCGGTATTCTTCTCGTTGAGCGGATCACAGTGGGGCGGGATCGTGCCGTTCGGATCCGCCTCCCAGCCCGCCCTGATGCAGGTGGTACCCCGCGAGACCCACTTCTGGGATCCGGGATCGAAGATGTTGACCTTTCGGCCGCCGTTATTGCCCCCCTTATCGTGGAGGCCGAAGACGTAGAGGCGACCGTCGACGCCCGCCTCCTGCCCCATGCAGAAGAGGTTGTAGCTGAGCCCCCGCGAGAAGCCGGCGTTTCGGAAGAACCGATCGGTCTTGCCGATGTCCTCGTTGGTCAGGTCCGCGACCTTCGTCTTGGTGAATGCGCCGGCGTCGATCTTGGCCTGGAGCCCGCACACGTCGATCAGCTGCGCGTTCTCGCGGTCGAGGTCGGGCGCATAGCGGGACCAGCCGCTTCGGTCGAGCTGGCCCAGGCCAAAGCCGCCCTGGACGCGTTCGAGGTACTTCTGCTTGAACCCCGAGAACACGCCGCCCACCGTCGGGTTCAGGTAATCATTGGGCTTGTATTCGGACGGTCGCATCCAGATGATCATCTGCGGACAGTCGGCCTTGCGGCCGTTGCCGTCCTTGTCCTGCGGCCAGAGCAACGACGCCATGATGGCGTCCTTGTGGAACGGCACGAGGCCGCTGTTCTGGCCGCAGACCGCGGGGTCACCGGCGCACGTGTGAAATGCCTGGGCGCTCCCGGCGTTGAGCGAGAGGAACAGGATCGCGCCACCCAACGCTGCCAACGGAATCGACGTACCGCGCTTCATGGTGGTTCCTTCCCCGAGGCGAGCCCCGATATCGATGTCTCCAGCCGACTCCTATTGCAACTCGAGGTCCGGATTCCGGCCGGCCGTACGGACGAGCGGTGCGGCGCCACCCTCCGGAAGTGTTTGCCCGCTTTGGCTAACAAGTTCTCCACATCGACGAACCCCGTGCGCGTTCCCTGACAGCGCGCGCCGCGGTCGCGCACAGTTCGGGTGCCCGGACCGTGGCCCGTGATCCCATCCGGAGGAAGGTCATGCGCTCACGGAGGCGCTGGCCATCGGCACCACGCTCGTGATGCTCTCCGCACGGCCCGCGCGCATCCGCGAGCTCATCCGCAACGACGGACTGTGGACCGAGCCAGGCTCGTCGACGACCTCAACACGATGATCATGGAAGAGGTCGCGCGCCAGCAGGGCGCGCACCCGGGACCCTGAGCTCGCGCCCGCCAGGGCGCCCGCGAGTGCTGGAAGACGGAGGCGTTCAGCGTCAGCGGCCTGCCGGCGTGCTCGCCTGCTGCGGTGCCGCCGTCAACGACTCTTCACGTGGGCCTCATCCCTCAGCAATCGTCCTCGCCTAGGCTCCAGGCGCGCGGCCACCTCGAAGGTGCGCCCGCCAAGGAGGACACCATGCGGAGAAGCTGGAGCAGGATGGTAGCGGCAGCGGCGATCGTCAGCTCGGTGCTCGTCGGCTTCGCATTCGCCGACGACGAGCATGGGGATCGCGATTTCGGCGTCTGGGTCGAGAGGAAGCTGAACGCTCGTTCCGAGCAGCTCTTCGGCATCGGCCGGCCGCTCGAGGCGTCGGCGCCGCCGACAACCGGCGCCTTCCGGCGGCCCGACCAGCGAGCGTCGGAGCAGGTGTTGCTGGCGCGGGGCCTGCGCGTGGAGTACCTCACGCGCAACGCAGGGGAGCTGACCGACATGATGGCGTTTTTCCCAGCCCACCGGCCCACGCACCTGATCACCTTCGAGGAGGCGGTCGCCATCGGCACCACCCTCGTCATGCTGTCCGCCCGGCCCTC
>CAYQQT010000129.1:8391-8697 GCA_964419375.1 uncultured bacterium | reverse complement strand
TCGACGGACTGCTCGGCCGCGATTTTCTCGACCGCTTCAAAGTCACCATCGACTCAACGACCGGAGTCCTCACGATCGCCCCCAAGTAAAGATGGGGGGCCTCGACGGGCCCCCCAAGCGATTCGACTTACATGGGAACCTCGACGGTCCCCAATCCCCCTACGCTCGGCCGCGCCCCGGCAAAGCCGTGGCGCGCCTCGATCGCCTGACAACCGCCCCCCGTCGCAGTTTTCGCAGCCCACACACTACAGGACCAAGAAGCGCCTCACCATGCGACCGGCAAGCGGAGCCACGTCCGGTCGCACT
>CAYQQT010000129.1:7942-8291 GCA_964419375.1 uncultured bacterium | reverse complement strand
GTCGCAACCCAGAGATCACACGATCCAAAGCACCTCACCATGCAACCGGCAAGCGGAGCCACGTCCGGTCGCACTGTCGCAACCCAGAGATCACACGATCCAAAGCACCTCACCATGCAACCGGCAAGCGCAGCCACGCCCCATCGCACTGTCGCAACCCAGAGATCACACGATCCAAAGCACCTCACCATTCGACCGGCAAGCGCAGCCACGCCCCATCGCACTGTCGCAACCCAGAGATCACACGATCCAAAGCACCTCACCATTCGACCGGCAAGCGCAGCCACGCCCCATCTGAGACAGGCTACCCTCGCTTCAAGCCGGGCTGGCGCTCCGATACAACGCAGCC
>CAYQQT010000129.1:0-7842 GCA_964419375.1 uncultured bacterium | reverse complement strand
ACCCCCATCTAGAACAGGCCACCCACGCGTCAAGCCGTCCTCGCGCTCCGATACAACGCAGCCACCCCCATCTAGAACAGGCCACCCACGCGTCAAGCCGTCCTCGCGCTCCGATACAGTGATACGATCGACACCCCGGCCATGGACTATAAGAGCACGCTAAACCTGCCGAAAACCGAGTTTCCGATGAAGGCGAACCTTCCGGTGGCGGAGCCGAAGATGCTCGCCTGGTGGGACGAGATCGGCATCTACCGGCGGCTGCGCGAAGCCTCCGCGGACCGCCCGCTGTGGATCCTGCACGATGGGCCGCCCTACGCCAACGGCAACATCCACATCGGTCACGTCCTCAACAAGGTTCTGAAGGACATTATCGTGAAGGCGCGCGCGATGCTCGGCTTCAACGCCGTGTACGTGCCGGGGTGGGACTGTCACGGCCTGCCCATCGAGCACCAGGTGGACAAGGAGCTCGGTCTCGACACCGCCTCCATCGACGTGCGGCGCGCCATGGATCCCGTGGAGAAGCGGCGGCGCTGTCGTGAGTACGCGGCGAAGTTCGTCGACATCCAGCGCACGGAGTTCCAGCGCCTCGGGATCTTCGGCGACTGGGACAACCCGTACCTGACGATGGCGCCCGCGTACCAGGCCGTCATCGCGCGGGAGTTCGGCCGCTTCGTGGGACGCGGCCTCGTGTACAAGGGCCTCAAGCCGGTGCACTGGTGCATGCACTGCAAGACGGCGCTCGCGCAGGCGGAGGTCGAGTACGAGGAGCAGCGCACGCCGTCCGTCTACGTCAAGTTTCCGCTCGTGGGCGCGCTGCCGGAGGCGCCCGGCGCGCCGCGCGTGTCGTTCGTGATCTGGACGACCACGCCGTGGACGCTGCCGGCCAATCTCGCCATCGCGGTCCATCCCGACGAGGAGTACGTCGCGCTGCACGGTGACGGCGAGACCCTCATCGTCGCCGCCAAGCTCGCCGATGCGTTCGCGACGCTCGCCGGCCTCTCCGCGCCGCGGCGCCTGGCCACCCTGCCGGGTAAGCGGCTGGAGGGGCTCGAGTATCGCCACCCGTGGATCGACCGCACGGGCAAGGTGGCGACCGCGCCCTTCGTGGCGATGGACACCGGCAGCGGGCTCGTGCACATCGCGCCCGGGCACGGCGAAGAGGACTACGATCTCGGCCGCGCCCTCGGCCTGAAGATCTACAACCCCGTCGACGACGACGGCCGCTTCGTGCGCGAGATCGAGGGCTTCGCCGGGCTCACGGTGTGGGAGGCCAATCCGAAGATCGTCGCGCTCCTGCGCGAGCGCGGCGCCCTCGTGGCCGAGGTG
The DNA here is from genome assembly GCA_964419375.1 of uncultured bacterium. GTDB lineage: Bacteria > Methylomirabilota > Methylomirabilia > Rokubacteriales > CSP1-6 > JBBDXO01. The sequence continues at coordinate 6,516 of CAYQQT010000129.1, read as the reverse complement.
CCGCTGAGCCACACGTACCCGCACTGCTGGCGCTGCAAGAACCCGACGCTGTTCCGCGCCACCCCGCAGTGGTTCATCGCCCTCGACAAGGACGGCCTGCGCGCGCGCACGCTCGACGCCATCCGCCGTGACGTGACGTGGATTCCCGCGTGGGGCGAAGAGCGCATCTTCAACATGGTCGCCCACCGGCCGGACTGGACCATCTCGCGCCAGCGCGTGTGGGGGGTGCCCATCGTCGCCTTCTACTGCGAGCAGTGCGACGGGCTGCTCCTCGACGAACCGCTGGTCGAGCACGTGGCGGACATCTTCCGGGCGGGGCAGGGGGCCGACGAGTGGTACGCGCGGGAGGCGGCCGCGCTCCTGCCCGCGGGCACGCGCTGCGCGAGTTGTGGGGGCGATCGCTTCCGCAAAGAGACGGACATCCTCGACGTCTGGTTCGATTCCGGCTGCAGTCACGCCGCCGTCCTGGAGACGCGGCCGGAGCTGCGGTGGCCGGCGGAGATGTACATCGAGGGCTCCGATCAGCACCGCGGCTGGTTCCACTCCTCGCTGCTGGAGGCGATGGGGACGCGCGGGGCGCCGCCCTACAAGAGCGTGCTCACGCACGGCTTCGTGATGGACGGCGAGGGGCGCAAGATGTCCAAGTCCGTCGGCAACACGGTGGCGCCGGAGGCGCTCATCCCGAAGTACGGCGCCGAGGTGCTCCGGCTGTGGGCGGCGGCCGAGGACTACACGGAAGACATCCGCGTGTCGTCGGAGATCATGGACCGGCTCGCCGACGCGTACCGGCGCATCCGCAACACGTACCGGTTCCTGCTCGGCAACCTGAGCGACTTCGATCCGGCGCGCGACCGCCAGTCCTACGCGCGGCTGGAGGAAGTGGACCGCTTCCTCCTCGACCGTCTCGCCCGGCTCATCAGCCGCGCCACGCGCGCGTACGAGGAGTACCAGTTCCACGGGGTCTTCCACGCCGTCCACAACTTCTGCGCCGTGGATCTCTCCGCGCTCTACCTCGACGTCATCAAGGATCGCCTGTACACCTCCGCCCCCGACGATCCCCCGCGGCGCGCCGCGCAGACGGTGTGCTACGACGTCTTCGGCGCCCTCGTGCGGCTGATGGCGCCCATCCTCACCTTCACCGCCGAAGAGGCGTGGCGCGCGCTGCCGGGCGCGCGCGGCACCAGCGTGCACGTCGAGCGCTTCCCCGCGCCCCCGCGCGAGTGGCTCGACGACACCCTCAAGCGGGACTGGGACCGGCTGCTCGAAGTGCGGCGCGAAGCGGCCAAGGCGCTCGAGACCGCGCGCGCCCGCAAGCTCATCGGCAGCGGCCTCGAAGCCCACGTGCGCATCGTCTCCGCCCCCGAGGACGTGCCGGCGCTGCTTGCCGCCAAGCGCGACGTGCTTCCCACGCTGCTCATCGTGTCCGTCGTTAATCTAGAGGTGGCGCCCAAGCCGGGCGCCGTGCGCTACGAGAGCCAGGACATCCCCGGCCTCGTGATCGACGTCGACCGCGCGCGCGGGGAGAAGTGTGAGCGGTGCTGGATGCGCACGGAGGATGTCGGCCGCAGCGCCGAGCATCCCAGCCTCTGCGCGCGCTGCGTGTCGGTACTCGCCCGCCTCTGATGTACGTCGTCCTCGCCCTCGCGGGCGCCGTGGTTGCGCTCGACCAGGTGGTGAAAGTCGTCGCGCTCGACCGCCTGCCGCCGGGTGTCGCGGTGGTGGTCACGGGCTGGCTCAACCTGACGCTCGTCATGAACCCCGGGCTCGCCTTCGGGCTGCTCGGCGGGATACCGCCCGCGTGGCGCTGGGTCGTGGCCGCCCTCTCCATCGTGGCGCTGGTGGTGCTGGCGCGCGTGGCGCTGCGCGTGCTGCCCGCGGGCGGGTGGCCGGGGCAGGTGGCGGTGGCCTTCATCTTCGGCGGCGCCGTCGGCAACCTCATCGATCGCGCGCGCTTCGGGGCCGTGATCGACTTCGTCGACGTGCACTGGCGCGGCTATCACTGGCCCGCGTTCAACGTCGCCGATTCGGCCATCTCGGTCGGGGTGGTCCTGCTCGCGTTCCGGCTGCTGCGCGACCGCCCGCCCGCGTAGCCGGCCGCCGCGATGGAGGTGAGGCGGCTGACGGTCGAAGCGGGCGTGGACGGAATCCGGCTCGACCGCTGGCTCGTCGGACACGTCGCCGGCCTCTCCCGCGCGCGCCTGCAGGCACTCATCGACGACGGTCACGTGCGCGTCGACGGCGCCGTGCGCAAGGCGGCGCATCGCCTCGCGGGCGGCGAGCAGATCGACGTGGAGGCGCCTCCACCGGTTCCCCAGGAGCTGGCGCCGGAAGCGGCCGCCCTCACGGTCGTCTACGAGGACGAGCATGTCCTCGTCGTGGACAAGCCCGCCGGAATGGTGGTGCATCCCGGCGCCGGCCACGCCACGGGCACGCTCGCCGCCGCCGCGTTGTCGCACGCGCCGTCCATGGGCAGCGTGGGCGGGGCGCGGCGACCGGGCATCGTGCATCGCCTCGACAAGGACACCTCCGGTCTGCTCGTGCTCGCCAAGAGCCAAGCCGCCTACGACGCGCTCACGGCGCAGCTGGCCGAGCGCACGGTGAGTCGCCGATACCTCGCGGTCGTGCACGGGCGCCTGGGGCCCGGGGAGGGCGTCATCGACAAGCCCATCGCGCGCCACCCGTATCACCGCACCCGCATGGCCGTGGCCGCGAAGGGGAAAGGCAAACGGGCGGTCACGCACTACCGGGTTCTGGAACGGTTCTCGCATTTCACGTCCGTCGAGGTGAGACTGGACACCGGGCGGACCCACCAGATACGCGTCCATTTCGCATCGCTCGGCCATCCCGTGGCGGGCGACGACGTGTACGGCGACCGTAAGGGAGTCCCCCCGGTTCCTCTGGATGGCTACGCGCTGCACGCGGTGGCGCTGGCGTTCGTGCACCCGGCTACTCAAAAGAGAGTGGAATTCGGGTCAGATATCCCGCCCAGGATCGAGCGATTACTGTCTCACTTGCGCAACACGGGATGAAGCGTACTGACGCCGGAAGCGGACGCTGGGACCTGAAGCCGCTAAAATCCAGCGTCTCCCGGATATGGCATGGAGCTTGCGCACACGTTGCTAGAATGAAAGGGGTCGCATGAAGGGCTTGACCATCGTCATTCTCGCCGCCGGGGAAGGAAAGCGGATGCGCTCCCGGCAGCCCAAGGTCCTCCACCAGTTGTGCGGCCGGCCTCTCATCGGCTACCCGTTGAAGCTCGCCCGCACCCTCGCCGACCGTATCGTCCTCGTCGTCGGCACCGAGGCCGACGGCGTGCGCGCCCTCGCAGGCGCCGACGTGAGCGTGGTCGAGCAGCGCGAGCGGCTGGGTACCGGCCACGCCGTGCTGCAGACTCGGGAGGCCTGCGGCGCGGGCGCCGTCCTCGTGCTGCCCGGCGACATGCCGCTGCTGTCCATCGAGACCATCGAGCGGCTCGTGTCCCATCACGCAACGAGCGGGGCGGCGGCCACGCTGCTCACCGCGGTGATCGATCGCCCCGAGGGCTACGGGCGCGTGCTGCGCCAGGGCGGCCGCGTCGTGCGCATCGTGGAGGATCGCGACGCCACCGACGACGAGAAGAAGGTCGCGGAGATCAACACCAGCGTCTACTGCTTCGATCCACGCCGGCTGTGGCCCGCGCTGGCGGACGTGAAGCCGAACAACGACCAGGGCGAGTACTACCTCACCGACGTCATCGCCATGCTCAGCCGCGCGGGGGGCAGGATCGAAGCGCTGACGGTGGCCGATCCCATCGAAGGGCTGGGCATCAACGACCGCAAGCAGCTGGCGGCGGTGGCCGCCATCCAGCGTTCGCGCATCCTCGACCGCCACATGCTGGCGGGTGTGACGATCCTGGATCCCGCCACCACGTACATCGACGACACCGTCACCATCGGGCCCGACACCGTGATCTACCCGCACGTCTTCATCGACGTGGCGACGGAGATCGGCAGCGACTGTGTCGTGGGCAGCGGCTGCCAGCTGCGCGCCATGCGCATCGCGGACCGCGTGCGGCTGCACCCCTACTGCGTGCTCACGGAATCGGTGGTCGAGGACGACGCGGAGCTGGGGCCCTTCTGCCACCTGCGGCCGAAGGCGCACATCGGCGTCAAGGCGAAGATCGGCAACTTCGTGGAAGTGAAGAAGTCGCGCATCGGCCGAGGCTCCAAGGTCAACCACCTCGCCTACATCGGCGACGCCACGGTGGGCGACGGGGTGAACATCGGCGCGGGCACCATCACCTGCAACTACGACGGCGTCAACAAGCACCACACCACCATCGGTGACGGCACGTTCGTGGGGACCAACACGAGCCTCGTGGCTCCATTGACGATCGGCGAAGGCGCCCACATCGGCGCCGGCTCCGTGATCACGAAAGACGTCCCGCCGGGCGCCCTCGCCGTCGAGCGCGCGCCGCAGATTATTAAAGAATCCTGGGCGACCCGCCGCCGTGAGCGCCGGGCCGCGCAGCCTAATTCCGTGGGGGGGCCTGGGGGAGGAGCGCCGGCCGCTCCCCCCCAGACTTAATAGGAGGAGAGCAGCCATGTGCGGGATCGTCGGCTACGTGGGTGACAAGAGCGCGGTCGGCATCATCGTCGACGGCCTCAAGCGGCTGGAGTACCGCGGCTACGATTCCGCCGGCATCGCCGTGCTCGACGCGGGCAGCCTGCACGTCAGGCGCGCCGTGGGCCGCATCAAGGCGCTCGAGGGCGCGCTGCGCGAGCGTCCGATCAGCGGCACCATCGGGATCGGCCACACCCGCTGGGCCACGCACGGGCGCCCCTCGGAGGACAACGCGCACCCGCACACCGACTGCACGGGCTCGCTCGTCGTCGTGCACAACGGGATCCTCGAGAACTACCTCGAGATCAAGGAGCGCCTGCGCGCGGAGGGCCACGTCTTCAAGTCGGAGACGGACACCGAGGTCATCGCGCACCTCATCGAGCACCACCTGAGGAGCAAGCCGCGGCTGGAGACGGCGGTGAAGGCGGCGCTCTCGGAAGTGACCGGCTCCTACGCGGTGGTCGTGGTCTCCGCCTCGGCGCCCGACCGCCTCATCACCGCCAAGCAGGGCGCGGGCAGCGTCGTGGTCGGCCTCGGTCGCGGCGAGATGTTCATCGCCTCCGACATCCCCGCCATCCTCTCGCACACCCGCGATGTGGTGATCCTGGAAGACAACGACTTCGCGGTGGTGATGGCCACCGGCGTGGAGGTGTCCACGCTCGACGGCGAGCCCGTGCAGCGCGAGCCCACGCGCATCCTGTGGGATCCGATCATGGCGGAGAAGGGTGGCTACCGTCACTTCATGCTCAAGGAGATGTACGAGCAGCCGCGCGCCATCACGGACACCTTCCGCGGCCGCATCGCGCCGGAGACGGGCAACGTGGTGCTGCCCGACGTCAACCTCGATCCCTCCACGGTGGCGTCGATCCAGCGCGTGGTGCTGGTGGCGTGCGGCACCGCTTTTCACGCCGCCATGCTCGGCCGCACCATGATCGAGAAGCTCGCCGGCATTCCCGCGGAGGTCGACCTCGGCTCGGAGTTTCGCTACCGCGACGCGCTCATCGGCCCCGAGACCCTGGTGATCGCCGTGTCGCAATCGGGGGAGACGGCGGACACCATCGGCGCCGCGAAGGCGGCGCGGCTGAAGGGCTGCCCCATCCTGGCCATCACCAACGTGGTGGGCTCCGCCCTCGCGCGCGAGGCGACGGGCGTGCTCCTCATGCACGCCGGCCCCGAGATCGGCGTGGCCTCCACGAAGGCGTTCTCGACCATGATCGTGGCCATGTACCTGCTCGGCCTCTGGCTCGGCCGCCAGCGCGGCAGCCTGGGCGCGGAGGACGTCAAGAAGCGCATCCAGGACCTGGTGGAGATCCCGCGCCTCGTGGAGAAGACGCTCGAGCTCGACGCCCACATCGCGGGGATCTCGCGTCATCTGAGCGGGGCGAGCGACTTCCTCTACCTCGGCCGTGGCATGCAGTATCCAATCGCGCTCGAAGGCGCGCTGAAGCTGAAGGAGATCTCCTACATCCACGCGGAAGGGCATGCGGGCGGCGAGATGAAGCACGGCCCCATCGCCCTCATCGCGGACGGCCTGCCCGTGGTCGCCCTCGCCCCGCGCGACAGCACCTACGAGCGGATGCTGGGCAACATGGAGGAAGTGTGCGCGCGCGACGGGCTGCTCATCGCCATCACGCACCCGGGCGACAAGAACGCCACCGCCAAGGCCAAGTACGTCATCGAGGTGCCGCCCACCGCGGAACTCCTCGCTCCCCTCGTGACGGTGGTCCCGCTCCAGCTCCTCGCCTATCACATCGCCGTGCGCCGCGGCTGCGACGTCGACCAGCCGAGAAACCTCGCGAAGAGCGTCACCGTCGAGTAACCGCCGACCAGAGCGCGCTCTTGGGGGCTGTGGGCTGAGTATCGAGGAGCGCCACGGCTTTGCCGGGGCGCGACGAGCGTCGGGGGGCTTGGGGG
>CAYQQT010000128.1:0-8738 GCA_964419375.1 uncultured bacterium | reverse complement strand
CGCTGCGCGATGAGATGGAGGCAAATCCGGTGCGCTTCCTGTCCCGTGAGCTCGACGAGCGCCTCGCGGCCGCGCGGGGGGCGCTCGCCGACTTTATAGGCGCCGATGCCGACGATCTCGCGTTCGTCACCAACGCCACCAGTGGCGTCAACGCCGTGCTGCGCTCGCTCGCGTTCGCCGCCGGTGACGAGCTGTTGACCACCGATCACACCTACAACGCCTGCAAGAACACGCTCGACTTCGTGGCCCGCCGGGCCGGCGCCACCGTCGTCGTGGCCACGCTGCCGTTTCCCGTCGCCTCGCCCGCCGACGTGGTGGAGGCGGTGTTGGCGAAAGTGACGCCACGCACGCGCCTCGCGCTCATCGACCACGTCACCAGTCCCACCGCGCTCGTCCTGCCCGTCGAGCGGCTCATCGCCGAGCTCGCCGCGCGCGGTGTCGACGTCATGATCGACGGCGCCCATGCGCCCGGCATGGTCGCGCTCGATGTGCGCGCGCTGGGCGCCACGTACTACAGCGGCAACTGCCACAAGTGGCTCTGCGCGCCGAAAGGCGCCGCCTTCCTGTGGGTCCGCCGCGACCGCCAGGCGCACATCCACCCGCTCACGATCAGCCACGGCGCCAACGTCACGCAGCCAGGCCGGTCGCGCTTTCGCCTGGAGTTCGATTGGACGGGGACGGACGATCCCACGCCGTGGCTGACGGTGCCGAAGGCGATCGACTACCTGGGCTCGCTCATCCCCGGCGGCTGGCCTGCGCTGCGCGCGCACAATCGCGATCTCGCGCTCGAGGCGCGCCGGCTGCTGTGCGAGGTGACCGGCACGCCGCCGCCGTGCCCCGAGGAGATGGTCGGCTCCATCGCGAGCATTCGCCTGCCCGACGGCCGCACGAAGGCGATCGGCTGGCGCCGTCCCGACCCGCTCCAGGGCCGTCTGTACGAGGGCTGGGGCCTCGAGGTGCCGGTGATGAGCTGGCCCGCGGCGCCGCGGCGCCTCATCCGCGTCTCCGCCCAACTCTACAACAGCCGCGAGGATTACACGCGCCTGGCCGAGGCGCTGCGCAAGGAGCTCGCCGACGAGGGTGCCCCACCCTGATCTTCGCGGTCACTATTCGTGCATCGTCATCGGTAGAACGGGTGACAGGCACTGGCGGCGGGCGCGCGCTGCGGCGCCGGGGGCCAGGCCGGCGGCGTGCGGGAGTCGGTGGACACCGCACTGGCCGGATTTGCCGGCGGGTGGCCCCACCGCCCGGGCGGCCGTACGGTGCGACTGACGGTGCGTCCACGCCCGTCGCGGGCACGGACCGTGCGGTCGGTATGTGATGTGACAGGCGAGCGGCGGCGCTGGCGGATTCTCTTCGTTGAGGACACCATTCAGGCTGTCTTCGTCCTCCTGTTAGAAGCGGAAGGCATCGAGGTCGTGGCGACCGGGAGCGGCCGAAAGGCATTGGCCCTCGCCGCCGGCGGCGACTTCGACATGCTCATTACGGATCTCGACCTGCCAGACATGCCGGGCGATGTCGTGATCCGCCAGGTCCGCGCAACTGTCAAGCCCTGTCCTCGGGTGATCGTGCTCACCGATTCCAGCGAACCCCACCGGCGTCGAGCCCGCGACGCCAGTGCCGACGTCGTCCTGACGAAGCCGGTGGAGTGGGCGGTCCTCTGGTCGCATCTCGCGCCGGCCCCGTTACCCGCGGCTGCGTGACGGGCGCATGAGCGCGAGTTGTCGATGAGGAAAAAATAGGGAAAAAACTTTCCCATTGCTGGGCTTGAGACTCTTGTCCGTTGCGAAGACCAGTAGTATTCTCCTCACTGCCATCCCGGGCGAGCGCCGAGGTTCCCGAAGTTCCGGACGGAGGTCCCGAGTGTGAAAAAGTCAAGGGGGGAGGGGCGCTCGTCGCCGTCATCGTCCGCGCGACCATGACGCCGCGCCCCGCGCCACACCCTTCGGATCGGGTGACGACCCGCTGATGAAACGGAAAGACCCCCGTAAGAAACCAGCGCCGACGCCGCCGCCCAAACCCGTGCCCGACGCTGTCCCGCCGAAATCTCCGCACGTCGAAGGTCCTTCGGAGCCATCAGGGGGAACCGCGTTCCCGATCGTCGGCATCGGCGCTTCCGCCGGCGGCCTTGAAGCCTTCAGCCAACTTCTGAGAGCACTCCCTGTCGACACCGGCATGGCCTTCGTGCTGGTCCAGCACCTGGATCCCAAGCACGAGAGCCAGTTGCCCGCGGTCCTGTCCAAGACCACGGCGATGCCTGTCATCGCCGTCACCGACGGCCTGCGCGCGGAGCCTGACCACGTCTACGTGATACCCGCGAATGCTGACCTGACGATCGGCGGCGGCGCCTTCGCGCTCACTCCACGCGCGGGCGTTCCCCACATGCCGATCGACCTCTTCTTCCACTCGCTCGCGAAGGAGCAGGAAGGCCGCGCAATCGGCGTGGTGCTGTCGGGGACGGGTTCGGACGGCACGCTCGGCTTCCGGACGATCAAGGCGGAGGGCGGCGTCACGTTCGCCCAGGATGAAGAATCCGCGAAGTACCCCGGTATGCCCCACAGCGCCATCGCGGTCGCTGACTTCGTGCTGCCCCCCGCAGGGATCGCTCGCGAGCTGGCGAGGATCGGCGGCCACCCCTACGTGAACCAGGCCGTGCCCCCCCCCGCCGGTCCAGGCCACTCGGAAGAAGGGGCCGACGTCAGCGCCGTTCTCCGTGTCCTGCGAACCGCCACCGGAGTCGATTTCGCGCAGTACAAGCTGGGCACCGTCCGGCGCCGGATCGCTCGTCGCATGCTCCTGCAGAAGATCGACGACCTCGGGGCGTACGTTCGGCACCTCGAGCAAACGCCCCACGAAGCGCAGGCCCTGTACGACGACCTCCTCATCCAGGTGACGGGGTTCTTCCGGGAACCGGAAGGGTTCGAGGCCCTCAGGCAGAGCGTCTTCCCGAGCCTCGTGAAGGAGCGGGCTGGCGACGAGCCCATCCGGATCTGGGTGGCGGGCTGTGCCGCGGGCGAAGAGGCCTACTCGCTCGTGATCTGCCTGCTGGAGTTCCTTGGGACGGCGGACAAAAACTTCGCGATCCAGATATTCGCGACCGACCTCAGCGCCGCGGCAGTCACCCGGGCCAGGGCCGGGACGTTTCCCGAGAGCATCGAGAACGAGGTCTCGCCCGACCGGCTGCGACGCTTCTTCGTCAAGACGGACGGGGGCTATCGGGTGAGCAAGGCGATCCGCGACGTCTGCGTTTTCGCGCCGCACAATTTGACCAAGGACCCGCCGTTCTCGAAGCTTGACCTCATCAGCTGCTGCAACGTGCTGATCTATTTCAACCCCGCGTTGCAGGAGCGCGTCATCCCGACCCTCCACTACGCGCTGAAGCCGACCGGCTTCCTGAAGCTCGGTTCCTCGGAGAGCATCGGCCGGTTCACGAGCCTCTTCTCGGCCATCGACAAGAAGCACAGGATCTACGGGCGGAAACCGGGGCCTTCAGCCCACCTCGGCTTCGGCTTCACCGCCGGCGACCGGGTCGCTGTGACGGTCAATGCGCAGGAGAACGAGGCGGGCCGGAGCGCGGCGGCGATCGAGAAGGAGGCCGACGGTCTCATTCTGGGGCGGTATGCGCCGGTGGGCGTCGTCGTGAACGCCGACATGGAGATCGTGCAGTTCCGCGGGAAGACCGGGCCCTACCTCGAGGCGACGCCGGGCGCGGCCAGCTTCAACCTCTTCAAGATGGCGCGGGAAGGCTTGGCCTCTGCACTCCGCCGCGCCGTCCACCGAGCGGCCAAGGGTAGTGGCCCGGTGAAGGCGGAGGGCCTGCGGGTCACGGAAAACGGCGGGATCCGGGAGTTCAGCCTTGAGGTGATCCCGATCGGGCCCGGGGAAAGGGCGAACGGCCGCCACTATCTCATCCTGTTTTTCGAGGAGCGCACCCGGAACACCCCGCCCGCGCCGCGCGAGCGCGTGCCTGGGCGGCAGACAGCCCGCGAGCGTGGGGTGGTCCAGCTCACCAAGGAGCTCGCCACCGCTCACCAGCATCTCCAGGCCATCAGCGAAGAGCACGAGGCGTCTACAGAGGAGCTCCGCGCCGCCACCGAGGAGGCGCAGTCGAGCACCGAGGAGCTGCAGAGCACGAACGAAGAGCTGGAGACCTCCAAGGAAGAGTTGCAGGCGACCAACGAAGAGCTGACCACGGTGAACGACGAGCTCAACAGTCGGAACGTCGAGCTTGCCCAGCTCAGCAACGACCTCGGCAACGTCCTCGCGAGCACCCACGTCGCCATCATGATCGTGGGGACCGATCTCCGCATCCGTCGCGTGACGCCCGTCACGGAACGGGTGCTCAACGTGGCCCCCGGCGACATCGGACGGCCGATCGGGCACCTCAGGATCAGCGTCGAGGTCCCCGATCTGGAATCGCTTCTCCGGGACGTGATCGAAACGCTGATCCCCCAGGAACGTGAGGTCGAGACCCGGGATGGCCGCTGGTATTCGGTGCGGGTGCGGCCGTACCGGACCGCGGACAACAAGATCGAGGGAGCGGTCATCTCCTTCGTTGACATCGACGCACTCAAGCGCGGCCGCGACCAGGCCCGAGCCATTGTCGAGACCGTACGTGAGCCGCTCGTGGTCCTCGACGCTGACTTCCACGTGGTGACCGCCAACCGGTCCTTCGTCGAAACCTTCCACGCACCTCGAGAGGCGGCAGAGCGTCAGTCCCTCTTCGACCTCGGCAACAGGCAGTGGAACATCCCGCAGTTACGGACGTTGCTCGAGACGGCGCTGGCGGAGGGAAAGGTGTTCGAGGACTTTCGGGTCGAACACGACTTCGAGCGGATCGGGAAGCGGACCATGCTCCTCAACGCACGCCGTATTCTGTTGGCGACCGACCAGCCGGCCATGGTCCTCCTGGCCATCGAAGACGTCACCGAGCGCGAGCGTGCGGAAGAGGCAATGCGGCAGCTCGGCGCCATCCTCGAGGGCTCGGAGGAGTCCATCGTGAGCACGACGCTCGACGGCGTGATCACGTTGTGGAACCGCGGAGCCGAGCGGATGTTCGGGTACTCGGCGGATGAGGTAGTCGGCAGACCGATCAGCGTCATCACATTTCCCGAGCGGCCCGACGAGGAGGTCGACATCCCCGCTCGGCTCCTCCGTGGTGAGGCAATCCACTACGAGACCGTCCGTGTTCGAAAGGCCGGCGCCAGCCTGGACATCTCGCTCACAGTCTCACCGATCCGCACCGCCGCCGGCCAGATCATCGGCATGTCCCGGATCGCGCGGGACATCACCGAGCGAAAGCGCGTGGAGCGCGAGCGAGGCGACCTGCTGGTCCAGGAGCAGGCTGTACGCGCCGGGGCGGAGGCGGCGACCCTGGCAAAAGACAAATTCCTCGCGATCCTGTCGCACGAGTTGCGTACGCCGCTGACCGCGATGCTGGGGTGGACCCGGATGCTTCGGACCCAGAAGCTGGACCAGGCCGCCTCCGCGCGGGCTCTGGAAGTGATCGAGCGCAACGCCTTGCTGCAGGTGCGCCTGATCGAGGATCTCCTCGATATGTCGCGCATCGTCTCGGGCACCATGCGTCTCGAGACGCGCCCCGTCATAGTGGCGCCGGCCGTAGTGGCGACGCTCACCACGATGCAGCCGATGGCCGACGCCAAGGGGGTCCTGCTGGAGAGTCGGCTCGACGAGAAGGCCGGCCCGGTCCATGTCGACCTGGATCGCCTGCAACAGATCGTCTGGAACCTCCTCTCCAACGCGATCAAGTTCACGCCGAGCGGCGGTCGGGTTGAGGTCCACCTCGCGCGCCGGGAGTCCGCCGTCGAAATCAGCGTGCGCGACACCGGCAGAGGGATCGCGGTCGATGAGCTCCCGCAAGTCTTCAGCCGATTCGGCGTCGCGCACACCAGCACACAGTCTCAGGGGGGTATGGGGCTCGGGCTCTCCATCGTGCGCCATCTCGTGGAGCTCCACGGCGGGACCATCCGAGCCGAAAGCCCCGGGCCCGGACAGGGCGCGACCTTTACCGTCAGCCTCCCTCTCACGGACGACCGCTCCGCTGGCGAGGCGGAGGTCCGCGAGATCGCGACCCGACGGCCGGCGCTCGGTCAACTTCCGGCGCTGAACGCCGTCCGGGTCCTCGTCGTGGACGACGAGGCCGACACGCGAGAGCTGCTCAGAGCGATCCTCGCACAGTGCGGAGCCGAGGTGACCGTCGTGGCGAGCGCCCGGGCGGCGCTGGAGGCACTTGAGCGCGCCCCCTTCGATGTGCTGATCAGCGACATCGTCATGCCCGACGAGGACGGTTACGATCTCATTCGCAAGGTCAGGGCGCGCGACGCTGAACGTGGCGGCCAGATCCCTGCTCTTGCCGTCACTGCGTATGCCAGGATCGAAGACCGCACGGCGGCGATCGCAGCCGGTTTTCAGCAGCACGCTGTCAAGCCGATCGAACCCGCCGAGCTGGCGGCGGCGGTCGCCCACCTCGTCGGCCGCGGCGAACGCAACCGCGGCGATTAAGCTCATTGCTCTTCGGGGGCTGCCGCCGGAGGGTCCTCACGGCGCTCCTCGCGCCCGAACGATTGTCGCCACCATCTGAGGAGTCCATCGCCCATACGATCTTGCCGCTCGGGATCGAGCGTCTCGAACGTGCCGTGCAGGCCGCGCGTACCACCCTTTGGTCCCTGGAAGCGGTACGCTTCAAAGCGTTTGGTCCAAGACTCTCGAGAGAGCAAGTGGCGTTGTGGACCGCGACCTCCGAGAGGCCGACCTCCGAGATCGACGTCGTCGGACAGCCGGAAGTCCACCGCGCCGCTCAGCCGACCTGGTACCGCTTGATCGCCGCCTGATCGAAGGCCAGCCCGAGCCCGGGCTTGTTCGGCACCACGAGCTGCCCCTTCTCGATGGCCGGGATCTCCTCGAAGAACCGCTCGCTCCACGGCATGTACTCGACCGTGAGCCCGTTGGGGATGGCGGCGACCAGATGCACGTGAATCTCGGGAATGAGGTGACTGACCACGCGCAGGTTGAACGCCTCCGCCATGCCCGCCACCTTCATCCACTGCGTGATGCCGCCCACGCGCAGGAGGTCGATCATCACGATGTCGACGGAGCGCGCCTCGAGCATGTGGCGGAAGGGGACGATGCCGTAGTGGTACTCGCCGGCGGCGATGGGCGTGGTGAGCGCGTCCGCGATGCGGGCGAGGCCGGCGTAGTCGTCGTGCGCGGCCGGATCCTCGAGCCAGTACAGGTGATAGGGCTCGAGGCGGCGGCCCACCTCGATGGCGTGGCTCACGCTCCAGAGCTGGTTGATGTCACACATCAGATCGATGCCGGGGCCGACGGCCTCGCGCATGACGCGCACGCGCTCGACGGAGGCGGCCATGGTGGGCTCGCTGCCGCACTGCATCTTCATCTGCGTGAAGCCCATGCCGGCCAGCCGAGGCCCTGCCTTCGCCAGGTAGTCCACCGGGTGCGGCCGCATGAGGGCGCCGCTGGCGTACGTGGGCACGCGCTCGCGCAGCCCGCCGAGGAGCGCGCACACCGACTGGCCCACCGCCTTGCCCTTGAGATCCCAGCACGCCGTGTCGACGGCGGAGAGCGCCAGCGAAAAGATGCCGCCGGGCCCGCAGGCGCCCGCGGCGCTGCGCAGCCGGGCCGCGATGGCCTCCACCTGGGTGGGATCGTGGCCGACGACGAGTCCGGCCAGCGTGTCGACGGCCACCTTCAGCGCGGGCGTGAGGGCGCCGCCGAAGAACGTCAGGCCCACGCCCACCAGTCCCTGGTCGGTGCCCAGCTCGAGGATCACGAACTCGCGTGTGTCGGCGGGGGCGGGCAGGCCCACGACGAACCGATTGTCGGCAGGGGTGCGCAGCACGCGGGTGGTGACGTGGGTGATCTTCATCGTGCCCGCCCGCTAATCGACGGGCACGAAAATGCAGTGCCGCAGCGTGCCGCCGATCGCCTGCGAGCGGTGACCCTTGCCTTTGACGTCCTCGACGAGGATGACCTCACCGGCGCCGATCACGCGGCTCTCGCCGTCGCTGGCGGTGATCCGCACGCCGGCGTCGAGGTTGATGATGTACTGCCGCCGCGGCGCCGGATGCCAGTCGAGATCGTAGCTCGGCTGCACCTGGCGGAAGATGATGCCGGTGGCGGGCAGACGCTTGGAGAGCCGGCCGGACGGCGTCTGCTCGCCCCACTCCACTTCGATGTCGCGGAAATGCGTTTCGCCCTTGTCGTCGACGTACAGGTTGTGGATGCGCATGAACGCTCCTTGAGCTGGAATGCCGCCACTATACTCCGGACGGCCGCGGTATCCTGAGACCCGGCTCGCGGGCCGGGACAGGAGCACACGCCATGAGTCCGATGAACATGCAGGACCGGTTGCGGACGGTGAAGGGGCGGCTGACCGCCTACGAAGGCCGGCTGAAAGAGCTCGAGGGACGGCTGAAGGCCATGCGAGGGCAGGCGGCACGGGCGCAGGGCCGCGCGAAGGCCCAGCTCGTGACGGCGGAGCGGCGGGTGCGCGCGACCGTGGCCGCCACGCTCAAGCGGATGGACGGCGTCATCAAGGACTTCGAGCCGCGGGTGCGCCGCGCCCTCGAGCAGACGAAGCGAGTGCAGCGCGGCGTGCGCGCGGGCATCAAGACGGGCGCCTCCACCTACAGGCAGGCCGGTCGAAAGCGCGGGAGTGGGCAGCCCTGAGCCGTCGCTGAAGCTGGTGCGTGCCGCCG
>CAYQQT010000127.1:0-8854 GCA_964419375.1 uncultured bacterium | reverse complement strand
GCACGCCGACGGCGCGGCGCTTGCACCGCGAACGGGCCCTCGCCGCCGCGCTCGCGGGTGCCGCCGACGTCGAGGTGGCAGGGGACAGGCTCATCACGACCTCCGGCGAGATCGTGACCGCCACCCCGGCGCTTGTAGGCACGCTCGTGGCCGTGCGCGGGGCGGATGGCGCCGTGCTGGGGCTGGGCTGGGTGAGGCAGGTCGATGAACGGACGGTAACGATTGCCACCGCGGTGCCGGCGACCGACGCGGCGGTGGTGGTGGTGGGGCGCGAGAAGTATCGGTGCTGACGCGTCGCGGGCCGGCAGCGAAGTGGCTCCGCCGCCGGCCGCGCGTCGTGGTTACTTCGTGCCCGTGCCGCTGGTGCCCGTGCTGCTGCCGGAGCTGGAGCCCGTGCCCGTCGTCGTGTCCGTGGAGCTCGAGGGCGAGCCCGACGTGGTGCCCGTATCGGGCGTGGTCGGCGTGGTCGGCGACGGGGTGGTCACCGAGCCGGAGCCCGAGACGGACCCGCTGGCGTCCGGTGTCGGGGTGGTCGTCGGCGGCGACGCCGACGGCGTCCGGTCAGGGACCGGCGTCTCGCTCGTACGGCTCGTGCTCGACTCCGTGCACGCCGTCATGGTGAGGCCCAGCGCGAGGGCGCAGAAGCCGGTAACGATTCTGTTCATGCCGATGTCCTCCCTTGAGGGTGTTCGTGTTCGAAGGCACGGAGAGTTGCAACGCCCATGCCGCCACGCGCTTGACAGGTTGTGAGAGTTTCACTACTACTGCGGGAACGACGGTGGAAGGCACACTGAAAAGGAGCAGACAATGAAGCTGGAAGGCTCACACGACGTCCCTGCGCCGCGCCAGAAGGTGTGGGAGGCGTTTCTCGATCCGGCCACGCTACGGCAGGCCATTCCCGGCTGTGAGAAGCTCGACGCCCTCGGCAACGACGAGTTCAAGGCCACCATGAAGATTGGCGTGGGCGGCGTGAAGGGCACCTTCGAGGGCAAGGTGAGGCTGACGGAGAAGAATCCGCCCGATTCCTATCGCATGGCGGTGGACGGCACCGGGGGCCCTGGATTCGTGCGGGGGGACACGGTCATCACGCTCAGCGACATCGAGGGGGGCACGCGCGTGTCGTACACCGCCGACGTGCAGGTGGGCGGTCTCATCGCCTCCGTGGGCCAGCGGATGCTGGGCGGCGTGTCCAAGATGATGGCGGATAAGTTTTTCAATAAGATGAGCGAGCTGCTGCAGGCCGCCTGACATGGCGTCCGCCGCCCGCTACCTCGAGCCCCGCTTGGAGCGGGCTTCGCGCGCCTCGATGAAACGTCTTCAATTGGCCCGCCTGCGCAAGCAGCTCGCGCATGCGGCCGCCCACAGCCCGTTTTACAAACGGAAGCTGCGGGCAGCGGGCGTGAAAGCCGCCAGCGTGCGCACCCTCGAGGACCTACGCCATCTGCCGTTCACCACCAAGGACGAGCTGAAAGACAACCAGGCGGAGAGGCCGCCGTGGGGCGACGTGCTCGCGGTACCGTTCGCCGACGTGCTGCGCATTCACATGACGTCGGCGACCACGGGGCGGCCGCTCGCCTTCCTCGACACCAAGGAGGACTGGTACGGCTTCTATCACTCCTACGCGCGCTCGCTCTATGCCTTCGGCGTGCGCCGGGAGGACATGGTGATGGCGGCCTTCTCGTACGGTCCGTGGATCGGGTACTGGTCGGGCTTCTATGCCGCACAGGATCTCGGCTGCCTCGTGTTTCCGGCGGGCGGCCTGTCGACGGACCAGCGCATCGACGCCCTCCTCACCTATCCCATCACCGTGCTGGGCTGCACGCCGTCGTACGCGCTCTTCCTCGCCGAGCACGCGGCGAAGAAAGGCATCGACCTCGCCAAGGACACGAAGGTGCGCCTCACGTGGCACACGGGGGAGCCGGGGGCGTCGATTCCCGCCACGAAGGCCAAGATCGAGACCGCCTTCGGCGCCAGGGCCTACGATCTGCCCGGCCTCACCGAGATCGCCGCGTGGGGCTTCGAGTGCGATGCGCGCTCGGGGCTCACGCACGTGCACGAGGACTACTGCTATCCGGAAGTCCTCGACGAGCAGGACCGGCCGGTGGAGCCGGGCGGCCGCGGCGAGCTCGTCTTCACGAGCCTCTACCGCAAGGCGATGCCGCTCCTGCGCTACCGCACGCGCGACATCGTGCACGTGGCCGACCGCCGCTGCCCGTGCGGGCGCACGCTGCTCGCGTTCGAGGGCGGAGTGCACGCGCGCCTGGACGACATGAAGAAGATACGCGGCATCATCGTCTACCCGCGCCGGGTGGAGGAGATCGTGCGGCCCCATGCCGGCGTCGACGAGTTCCAGATCGTCTTCCGCCGCCAGGACGGCCTCGACGACATCCTCGTGCGCATCGATCCCGCACCCTCGCTGTCGCTCGCCCAGCGCGACGGGCTGTGCGCCACCCTCGCGGGCGCCCTCAAGGTCGGCCTCGGCATCCGCGTCACCGTCGAGTCCACCGAGCCCGGGGCGCTCCCGCGCTGGGACCACAAGGCCCGACGGGTCAAGGACGAGCGCACCGAAGTCCCGTTCTAATCGCGAGCAGGAGGCCCACCCGTGAAAGCGGCATTCTTCAAGGAGCACGGCGGCAGCGACAAGATCATCTACGACGACTACAAGGATCCGTCGCCCGAGGTGAACGACGTGGTGGTGCGGGTGAAGGCGTGTGCGCTCAACCACGTCGACATGCTCCTCCTCGACGGCCGTTACCCGCCGCCCGAAGGGCTGCCCCACGTGAACGGCTGCGAGGTCACCGGCACCATCGAGACGGTGGGCGATCGCGTGAAGGGGCTCACGAAGGGCCAGCGCGTCATCATCTTCCCGGGCTTTTCTTGCGGCACCTGCGAGTACTGCCTGCGCGGTGAGCGCACCGTGTGCATGCGCTACGGCTACCTGGGCGCCGCCAGGGACGGCGGCTACGCGGAGCAGGTGAAAGTGCCCGCCGCCAACGTCCTTCCGCTGCCCGAATCGATCTCCTTCGAGCAGGGAGCGGCCCTGCCGCTGGCGATGCTCACCTCCTGGCACGCGCTCGTCGTCCAGGCCAATGTGCGGGCGGGCCAGACTGTGCTCGTGCAGGCGGCGGGCAGCGGCGTGGGCAGCGCGGCCATCCAGATCGCCCGCCTGTGCGGCGCGCGCGTCATCGCCACCGTCGGCTCCGACGACAAGATCGACTTCGCCCGCACGCTGGGCGCGGAGAAGGTCGTCAACTACCGGACGCAGGACTTCGTCGAAGAAGTCAAGAAGTGGTCGAACAAGCGCGGCGTGGACGTCGTCGTCGAGCACATCGGCGGCGAGACCTTCGAAAAATCGGTCTACGCGCTCACGCGCCTTGGCACGCTGGTGACCATCGGCTCCCACGACACTCACTGGGGCCGGGTCGACCTGCGCCAGATGTACTCGAAGAACCTGCGCATCGTCGGCACCAACCTCGGGTCCATCCTCGAGCTCAAGATCGTGCTCGACCACGTGGTGGAGGGCAAGCTCAAGCCGGTCATCGACCGCGCCTTCCCGCTCAAGGACGCCCGCGCCGCCGTGCAGCACGTGCTCGACCGCAAGAACAAGGGAAAGGTGCTGCTCGTCCCTTGACGCTCGCCCAGATGCTCGAGCTCGCGGCGCACCGCCGCCCCCACGCCGACGCGGTGGTGGACGGCGGGCGCCGCCTCTCCTACGCCGAGCTGCACTCGCGCGCGCAGGCGGTGGCGGAGGGGTTCCGCACCCTCGGCGTGGCGAGGGGCGATCGCGTGCTCCTCGCGCTGAAGAACCGGCTCGAGCACGTCGTCGCCTACTGGGCCCTGCAGACGATGGGCGCGGTGGCGGCGCCCGTGAACTTCAGGCTCGCCGCGGGCGAGATGCGCTACCTGCTCGACGACTGCGGCGCGCGGGTGGCGCTGTTCGAGGCGGCCACCGCCCCTGCCGTCCAGGCGGTCACCGCCGGTACCTCCACGCGTCTCGTGTTCGTCGGAGCGGGCGCGCCGCCGGGCACGGTGGCCTTCGCCGACCTCGAGCTGCCGGCGGCGGTCTCGCAGGAAACCGTCGCCGAGGCGGACCTGTCGCTGCTGCTGTACACGTCGGGGACCACGGGGCGGCCGAAGGGCGTGCCGCGGACGCACAAGAACCATTACGCGGGCGCCGTCGCGCACGTCGTGCAGTGCGGGTACGCGTGGGGCGAGCGCACCCTCGGCGTCATGCCGCTCTACCACACCATGGGCATCCATTCGCTCACGAGCATGGCCGCCGTCAACGGCTGCTTCGTCTGCCAGCCGGACTGGAGCGCCGCGGACGCACTGCGACTCATCGAAGGCGAGCGCCTCACCGCGCTCTACCTGATCCCCACCCTCTTCTACGATCTCGTCCACGCCCCCGCGCTGTCCGCCGCCGACGTCACCTCCGTCACCAGGCTCGCCTACGCGGGAGCGCCCATGCTGGCGCCGCTCACGGAGGCGTGCGAGCGCGCCTTCCGGCCCGCCGTCTTCGTCAACCATTACGGCTCCACGGAGATCTACACCTTCACCGTGCGGCCCCGCGTGCAGGAGCGCCCGGGATGCGCCGGCCGCGCGGGAGTGCATTCCGCCATCCGCGTGGTCACCGCCAGCGCCGAGCGGCGCGTCTCCCCCGGGGAGACGGTGAAGCCCGGCGAGAAGGGCGAGATCATCGCCAGCCTCGCCTCCGACGAGGCGTTCGCCGGGTACTGGCAGCGGCCGGACGCCGACGAGAAGGCCTTGCGCGACGGCTGGTACTTCACGGGCGACATGGGCTCTATCGACGAGGCGGGCGAGCTGCACGTGGCGGGCCGCGTCGACGACATGATCATCAGCGGAGGTGAGAACATCCACCCCGTCGAGGTGGAAGACGTGCTCGCGCGGCACAGTGCCGTGCAGGAGGTGGCCGTGATCGGCGAGCCGGACCCCAGGTGGGGCGAGCGCGTGGTGGCCTTCGTGGTGCCGCGCGTGCCCGGTCTCACGGCGGACATGCTCGACGCGCACTGCCGCGCGAGCGGCGATTTTGCGGCGTTCAAGCGGCCGCGCCGCGTGGTGTTCGTGAAGGACATTCCCAAGACCGCGTCGGGCAAGATCCTGCGCCGCCTGCTCCGCGATGGTCAGTACTCGGAGATCACGTCATGAGCGAGTTCCTCAGAGTGGAGCGGCACGGGGCGGTGGCGACCATCTGGATCGACCGCCAGTCGAAGATGAACACGCTGACGGTGGCCATGCGCAACGAGTTCCCCGGCCTCTTCCGGGACCTCGAGGGGGATGATGGCGTGCGTGTCGTCATCGTGCGCGGGGCGGGCGGCAAGGCTTTCAGCGCGGGCGGCGACGTCGCCGAGTTCCTGCTGCAGACGCCCGCGGATCTCGAGCGGTGGGGCGACACGCTCACGGCCGCCGAGAAGTGCCGCAAGCCCGTCATCGCGGCCATCGACGGGTATACGATGGGGGCCGGCCTCGAGCTGGCGGTGGCGTGTGACTTCCGCATTGCGACCCTTCGCTCGGAGTTCGCGTTTCCCGAGGTGCGGCTGGGCATGATCCCCGGCAGCGGCGGCACGCAGCGCGCGCTGCGGCTCATGGGCATGACGCGCGCCAAGCTGTTCATGATGACGGGCCAGCGGCTGACGGCGGAGCGCGCGGAGGCGTGGGGCCTCATCACCCAGGCGGTGCCCGACGGCACCCTCGACGACGCCGTGGGCGCGCTCGCCAAGGAGCTCGCCGAGCGCGCGCCCCTCGCCCTGCGCACGCTGAAGATGGTGATCGACCGCGGCGCGGAGGCGCCGCTGGAGACGGCGCTGGAGCTGGAGCGCAAGGCCTACGCGTGGCTGCGCTCGACGCACGACTACGAGGAAGGCGTGAAGTCCTTCCTGGAGAAGCGACCACCGAAGTACCTGGGGAGATAGACGTGGCGAGCTCGTTCGGGATCATCCTCGGCAATCGGGCGGTGGTGCTGGGCGCCCTCACCGTGCGCGATCTGCTCGACATCGCGGTGAAGGCGGAGGAGACGCGCGTCTTCGACGCCGTGTGGGTGGGCGACAGCCTGCTCGCCAAGCCGCGGCTGGAATCCGTCACGCTACTCGCCGCCCTCGCCGCCGTGACGCGCACGGTGCGGCTGGGTGTGGGCTGCATGGCCACCTTCGTGCACCGCCAGCCCGTGATGCTCGCTCACCAGTGGGCGAGCCTCGACGTCATCTCGGGGGGCCGCGCGTGGCTGGCGGTGTGCCTGGGCGGGCCCAACGAGATGAGCGCGGCGCAGGCGCTCGAGCACGCCGTCATGGGCGTGCAGCCCTCCGAGCGCGTGGAGCGACTAGAAGAAGGGATCGTCATTCTGAGGAAGCTCTTCGCCGAGAAGGGCGCCTCCCACCACGGCCGCTTCTATTCGTTCGACAACGTCACGCTGCAGCCGCAGCCGATCCAGAAGCCGTGCCCCATCTGGATCGCCTCCAATCCCACCGGGCTCACCTGGAAGGGCGGCGCGAGCGCGTCGGCGGCGGTGGTGGAGCGCAGCTTCCGGCGCGTGGCGCGCTACGCCGACGGCTGGATGACCAACAAGCTCACGCCCGCCGGCTTCCGGGAGGAGTTCGGGCGCATCCAGGCCATGGCCAGGGAGGAGGGCCGGGACCCCGCCGCCATCGGCAGCGCCCTCTATCACAACCTCAACATCAAGGAGGACCGGCAGGCGGCGCTCGAGGAGAGCAAGGCGTTCCTCGACAAGTACTACACCGCCAACTTCTCGGCGAAGTTCGTGGAGCAGTGGACGATCGCGGGGAGCCCCAAGCAATGTATCGAGCAGCTCCAGGAGTACTTCGCGGCCGGCCTCGGCCACATGGCCATCCGCCTCGCCTCGTGGGACCAGGCGGGCCAGCTCCAGCGCTTCCTCGCCGAGGTCGCGCCGGCCTTCCGGAGTCGCTGATGCTCACGGGGATCGATCACCTCGTCATCGCGGTCAAGGATCTCGACGCCGCGAGGAAGAGCTATACCGCGCTAGGTTTCACAGTGATGGAAGGCGGGCGCCACACCGGGATCGGGACCTACAACGCGCTCATCGCGTTCGAGGACGGCGCTTACCTAGAGCTCATCGCCTTCTACGAGCCGCGCGACGATCACCGCTGGTTCGCGCCGCTGCAGAAGGGACAGGGGCTCGTCGACTTCTGCCTGCAGACCAACGACCTACCCGGCGACACGCTCGCGTTGCGCCGCGCGGGCATCGACATCGGCGAGCCCGAGAACCGCAACCGCAAGCGTCCCGACGGCAAGGAGATCCGCTGGGTCTTCTCCCTCGCGCGCGGCCCGCACCGCGGGGTGGCGCCCTTCATCATCGCGGACGAGACGGGGCGCGACGAGCGCATCCCACGCGAGCGCACGCACGGCAACAGCGTCACCGGGATCGGCACCGTGACGGTGGCCGTCGACGACCTCGCCCGCGTGCGCGGCTGGTACGCCGCCGTGCTCGGCGCGCGCGGGGAAGACGTCACGCGCCCGGATCTCGGCGGGGCCGGGACGCGTTTCAGAATTGGGCCGCACACCTTCGATTTCCTCGCCCCCGCGGGCGCGGGCGCGATCAAGGACTGGCTCGCCGCGCGCGGCGCCTCGCCGTACGCTGCGACCTTCCGCGCCGCCGGCGCCGCCCGGGGTCCGCTCGATCCCGCGCGCACGCATGGCGCACAGTTATCGTACGAATGAACCGTCGCCGAACCGAAAGGAGACCGACGATGCGATCGACTCGCTTCCTGACCGCGCTCCTGGCCGTCGTCCTCGTTGCCGCGGGTACCCTCGGGGCCGCCGCGCAGTCCGGCCCCGCGAACCTGGCCTTCTCGACGCTGGGGCAGGGCACCGCCTGGTACGTGTACGGCGCCACCATGGCCGAGTTGCTGCGCAAGTCGCTGCCGGCCGGCTCCAACATCGACGTCAAGCCGTTCTCGGGCGGCGTCGGCAACCCCAAGCTCGTGGCCAAGAACGAAACACCCCTGGGCCTGTCGTTCACGGTTACGAACCGCTGGGCCTCGGAGGGCAAGGAGGGGTACGACACGAAGCTGGAGAACCTGCGCGGCCTCGTGGGCGGCCTTGACGACTACTATCTCATCGCGATCGGATCGAAGAAGCTCGACGCCAACTCGCTCAAGGACGTCAAGGACCGCAAGCTGCCGGTGAAGCTGTACACGCTGCCGGTGGGCTCCCTCGGCGAGCTGGGCGCCAAGCAGCTCCTGAGGGCATACGGCATCAGCTACGAGGACATCAAGTCGTGGGGCGGCTCGCTCACGCACCAGGGCTACAAGATCATCGTGGACGCCTTCAAGGACGGCCGCGCGGATCTGCTCATCGCCGTCATCACGCCCAAGCACCCGTCCATCACCGAGATCGCAACCTTCTCCGACGTGAAGTTCCTGAATGTCGAGCCGGACCGCGTGAAGAACCTCGCGGAGCTGGGCTACCAGCCGGCCACGATGCCCGCGGACACGTTCAAGGGCCAGTCGCAGCCGGTCAACACGGTGGGCTTTCCGACCGTGCTCATCACCAACGCGGCCCTGCCGGAGCCGACCGCCTACACGATCACGAAGACCCTCATCGAGAACAAGGACGCCCTCGTGCGCGGCCACGCCGGGCTCGCCGCCTTCGATCCGCAGACCGCGTGGAAGCCCGAAAACGTCGGCGTGCCGCTTCACCCCGGCGCCGAGCGCGCGTATCGCGAGAAAGGGTGGATGAAATAGCCGCCGACTGGATCTTCCAGAACGGGCGGATTCTCACCCTCGATCGCCGGCAGCCGGCGGTCGCGACGCTCGCCATCGACGGCGGGCCCATCGCGGCCGCCGGCGGCCGCGCCGTCGTG
>CAYQQT010000126.1:0-8859 GCA_964419375.1 uncultured bacterium | reverse complement strand
TTAGAAGTCCGGTGCTCTATCCAACTGAGCTACAGGCGCGGCCGGCACTAACGATACACCGGGCGACGGACGGCGGCGCAGTGGGCCCACGCCGGTGTGGCATGCTGTGGGGCCATGGACGAGCCGTCGATGAGGTGCGTGCTGGTGGGGGCGGCGGGCCAGCTCGGCGCGGACCTGCTGCGCACGTTCGACCTGCCGGGCGAGATCATCCCGCTCACCCGCGCCGACCTCGACGTGCTCGACGCGCCGCGCGTGAGCGCGCTCCTGGGTGAGCTACGACCCACCCACGTCGTGAACGCGACGGCCTACAACCAGGTCGACCGCGCGGAGGATGACGGCGCCGCTGCCTTTGCCCTCAATGCCACCGCCGTGGAGCACCTGGCGCGCACGTGCCAGGCGCTGCGGGCGACGTTCGTGCATTTCTCGACGGACTACGTCTTCGACGGCAGCCGGCGCACGCCGTACTCCGAGCGCGACGCGCCCAACCCCATCAACCGCTATGGCGAATCCAAGCTGCTCGGCGAGCGACTGGCGCAGACTGCCTGCGAGCAGGCGCTCATCATCCGCGTGTGCGGGCTGTTCGGCGTCGCGCGCGCCACCGGCAACGGCACCAACTTCGTGGAGACGATGCTGCGGATGGCGGAAGCGGGACGCCCGCTGCGCGTCGTCGCCGACCAGGTGCTCACACCCAGCTACACGCTCGAGCTCGCGCGCAAGGTGTGGCGGATGGTGCCGAAGGCGTCGCCGGGCATCTATCACCTGACGAACGCCGGGCAGACGAGCTGGTACGACTTCGCCCGCGAGATCTTCCGCCTGAGTGGGCTCGAGCCCGATCTGACCCCGGTGACGGCCGCCGAGTTCGGCGCCCGGGCGCGGCGGCCCGCCTACTCGGTCCTCGCGCACGACGGGCTCGCCGCGCTCGGCGAGGACGACCTGCGTCCGTGGCGGCAGGCGCTCGCCGCCTATCTCCGCGAGCGCGCGACGGTCAGGTCGCCGGGGGTGGCTCCGCCCGGCTTCTGACGCCGAAGCGTCGCACGATCCCGTCCACCAGCGCCGGCACGTGGCGCTGCATGAACACGACGATCCTGCCGTGGCCCGTGATCACCGCCTCGCGCCGCCGCCGCGCGATCGCGCGCACGATGTCGCGCGCGGCGACCGGTGTCGCCACGCGCAGCCAGCGCGGAACGGGATCGGCCGACGCCTCGCTGAGGACACCGCGGTTGTCGACGCGACGGAGCTCGGAGTCCACGAAGCCGGGGCTGATGAGCGTCACCGCCACGCCGTGCGGCGCCAGCTCGTGGCCGAGCGAGGCGGCGAAGCCACGCACGGCGAACTTGCTCATTGAGTAGGCGGACGATCCGGGCACGCCCACGTGGCCGCTCACGCTGCCGATGATGACGAAGCGGCCGCGTGTCTTCTTCAGCTCGGCGAGCGTCGCGTGCGCCGTGCGCACCACACCGAACACGTTGGTCTCGAGCTGGCGACGGTAGTCGTCCAGGGTGAGCCCCTGCACCGGCCCCACCACGCCGAAGCCGGCGTTGGCGACGACGACGTCGAGGCGGCCGAAGGCGTCGCGCGCGGCGCCGACGGCGCGCTCCAGATCGCCGTCCACGGTGACGTCGCAGGCGAGCGCGAGCGCGCGGCCGCCGCCCGCGGTCAGCTCGTGCGCCAGCGCGTGCAGGCGATCCACGCGGCGGGCGGTGAGCACGAGATGCGCGCCCTCACGGGCGAACTCCCGCGCCAGCGCCGCACCGATGCCGGAGGACGCGCCCGTGATGAAGACAACGGCGTTGGAGAAGCGAATGACTAGGGCGACTGCAGCACGATGGCTTCTTCGGCGAACGCGGCCGCCACCTTGGCCTTGCGGACGGCGTCACCGTGATCCTTCTTCGTCTTCGCCGTCTCGTGATGCGCCTTCGCTTCGGCGAGCTGCTTCTTGGCCTCGTCGAGCAACGGCTTGGTGTCCGCGTTGCTCTTGCCCGCCTCCGCTTTCTTGACGAGATCCTCCGCCTGCTTGATGACGACGGGACAGTTGAAGGCCCACGCGGACGCCGCGAACATCACGAGGGCTGCGGTGAGCAGGCTCTTGGCGAGCAGATTCATGTGCGGTCTCCTCGGGCAGCGCGTGAAATGGTCGAAGCGGCAGCGAGTCTACCACAGCCACCACGGGCGGATATGCGACCGACGTGATACATCGCGGGGGGATGGTCGGGGTGAGAGGATTTGAACCTCCGGCCCCCTGCTCCCAAAGCAGGTGCGCTACCGGGCTGCGCCACACCCCGAATTCTCAAAAATCCTATCACTGACGCGACGCCGCTGGCCCTCTTGAATTTCCTTGCTGACGTCACGCTGACGGTTTTCGAGCTGACGGTTCGACAACCGTTCTGTCGCCCCACATGACCTTCGAGTATGTAGCGATAGTACCGCGTCGGCGTCGGCCGCGAAGCGTGAAACGGAAAGGATTCGCCGCATGCCGATATTCCCCGCTTACTCATCGGCGCTCGGCGGCCATGGAAGTGCAGGCCTCGCGCACACTGCCTGCCAGGTCGTCACGCCGAGGAATCCGGCTCCGATCTGCTCGCGCTCCGAGGCGGTTCTATGAGGGAGGCTTGCGCTCTTGTCGGTTCGGGGTCCGCTCCGACGGTCCGACGGATCACGTCGAGCAGCGCGGCCTCGTCGAACGGTTTCCACAGGTGACCGACGGCTCCGGATTTCTCGATTCGGGCGCGGGTCGAGGCGTCGTCGTGCGACGTGATGAAGACGACGGGGACGGCGAGCCGCTGCTGAAGCTCGAACCCACTCATCTTGTTCATGTGAACGTCGAGAACGAGGCATGCCGCCTGCCCGCGCGGGAGCCACGCGAGGAACTCGCCGGCGGAGGCGAACGTCTCGACCGCGTAGCCAGCCGACTGCACCAGGCGATGGAGCGAGCGACGCACGGACTCGTCGTCGTCCACAATGGCGATGACCGGTACATCTTTCACGCAGGAGCCCTCCTCTGAGAAGACTCTAGGGGACCGGGCCCCGGGCGCGCTATTGGACCTTGGTCCATTTGGACCTTGGTCCATCTCTCTCGCGCCACGCGGCGTTGATCCGCCTCGGCCGCCGGCAGGCGCGTGCCGGCGAGGTGCAGGAGTGTCGGCAGGACCACCAGCGAGGCGGCCAGGGTCGGCGCAGAGCCGATCGCCAGGCGTGGTTCCCGGCGTCCCGCACCGCCGAGGCCGCGGCCCGCACCGCATGGTCCGAGCCGGTCATCGTGGCCCGCAACGGCCTGGATTACGCATACCGTCTCCCCGAAACATGGACGCCGCCCGGCAACGACGAGGCGGTCGACATGCTCCGGATCGTCGCTGCCGAGCTGCGCGTGGGACGCCTCTAACCCCGTGGCGTCGGTCGCCCGCACGCTCTACGACATCGCGCAGGGCTTCGACTGGCCTCTCGACCCCGAGCCCCGAGTCCGGCGCGCGCTCAGACTGCTCCGCCGTATCGTGCCGTATGACCGCTGCGGGCTCCTCGACACACCCGCCGTCGGCGCGCCGCGGCTCGTGGTCGAGCCCGACGCCTGCGGACTGTTCTCGAGCCGTCCACGAGGCGGTCGCGGGCCGCCACCGCGCCTATCGGACTTTGGTCCAATAGCCAATCCGCGATGGATCGGAGGAAGCTGTGGAGAGGACGAAGGTCAGGCGAGCCCAAAGGAGAGTCATATGAGCATGAACATGAGCTGGTTCAAGCCGGGTGCGTGGGGCTTCGTCGTCGGCGGCATCGCGACGATGATCATCGGCTTCAACTGGGGCGGCTGGTCGACGAGCAGCAGCGCGGATCGGGTCGCGACGGACCGAAGCCACGCCGCGGTGGTCGCGGCGTTGGTTCCCGTCTGTCTCGAGAAATCAAAGGCTGATCCTGCCCGGGTCAAGAAGATCAGCGCGCTGAAGGCGCTCACGTCGTCCTACGACCAGCGCGATGCCCTGCTCAAGGACGGCTGGGCCACCGTTGGCGAGAGCGAGGCGAACCGCGAGGTCGCGGACGCCTGCGCGGCCCAGCTCGTCAAGGTGGTTGCGAAGTAGCCCACGGCGCCCGATGTGAGGGAGGCGTCGACCGCGTTGCTCCTCGCGGTCGACGCCGACGCTCCTACGACCGTCCGCTGATCCCGAGCAGCTTCATCGACGCCGGGGCCCGGATCACCGGCATCCAGTCGATCGACAAGTGGATCGCCTGGACGGGCGCCAGGTACTTGGTCAGCCTCGATCAGGCGAGCCGCGATCGGGCCGTCCGGCTGGATGCCGAGGCGACGCAGCGGGAGCGGCTCCAGGAGCTGAACGACCGCTTCAAGAACCTGTAGTCAGGTCTGGATCGCTGACAGCATCCAGAAATTGAGGCCGGCCGGCCGCGTGAACGTCCAGAATTCTTCGACCTCCCTGGCTTTCGTCCGCGAGCCGTCGACGAGGCTCGCGCGTACCTCGTCAATGGTGTAGTCGACGAGCGACCCGCTGATGTACGCGGTCACGTAGTCGCGCCCACTTTCCTGCCATGCTTCCGTGACCGCGGCCGTGATCTCGATCTCTTCGATCCGGTTGACCTGGCGGCTGCGCAGCAACCGGTCGCATTGCGCCTGCAGGGCGTCGTGCATCTCCGGGGTGAGTCGGTCACGCACGGAGCCGATGTCCTGAGCCATCCACGCCCTCTGCGCGTCGCGAAACATCATGCCCGCATAGCCGGTGAATCGGCTGGGATCGAAGCCCGGGTCCGTAAGGCGGATCTCCCGGACACCACGGTCCAGGCTCGACTCCGGGTTCGTGCGCTTGCCTCCCGGGAGGGGGGCCGCGAGGGGCGTGCGCGGCGCCGGCTGGGGCACGGGACGCCGCGGGCGAAGGAGGCTCAGCAGGACGGTCGCGACGCGCGCGCGCAGGCCCACCGGTGCCGGCGGCACGATGTCACGAGCTGGCGTTGGCTCGGGACGGTCGGGGATGGGCCGAGCCGCCGGGGTGGAGCGCACGCCCGTCGAGCGACGTGACCCGCGACTGCCGATCAGCCGTGTCGATTGATCAAAAAAGATGAGGCGTCCTCCCCGTCATCCGGCGCGTCGTTCGGTCTTCGGGCACGATGACGCCGACGCGGTCGGCGAGGCGTACGAGCTCCGCCACCGATCCCGCCTGCATCTTCTCCATGACGCGGGCGCGGTGCACCTTGACCGTCTTCTCGCCGATGCCGAGCGCGTCCGCGATCTGCTTGTTCAGCATGCCGGTCACGACGAGCGCGAAGACTTCGGTCTCGCGCGGGGTCAGCCGCTTGACGCGCCCGAGCACCTCCGCGGTCCGGCCCTCTTCGCCGAGGTCCTTGACGTCCTTCGTCACCGCCCGCTCGATCGCTTCCAGAAGATTCTCGATGTCGAACGGCTTGGTGAGGAAGTCGACGGCGCCGCGCTTCATTGCCTTCACGCTCATCGGGATGTCGCCATGGCCGGTGATGAAGACGATGGGCATCCGGTGTCCCGAGCCCGCGAGCGCGTCCTGCACGTCGAGCCCGGTGAGTCCGGGCATCCGCACGTCGAGGACCAGGCAGCAGGGACCGACGAACGCATCCCGCGCCAGGAAGTCTCGCGCGGAGGCGAACACCTCCACCGCGTAGCCTGCCGACGTCATCACGCGTGTCAGGCTCTTGCGGACGGAGGCGTCGTCGTCGATCACGAAGACCATCGCCGGGCCCGCCGTCATCGCGCCGCCGCCTTGTCCACGGGCAGCGTGAACTGGAACGTCGCCCCGTCGTCCGTGTTGTTCGCGGCCGTGAGCCGGCCGCCGTGCGCATCGACGATCGTGCGCGCGATGGCCAGCCCCATGCCGATGCCCTCGGCCTTCGTCGTGTAGAGCGGCTCGAAGATGTGGTCCGCGTCTTTCTCCTCGATTCCCGACCCCGTGTCCTGCACCGCCACGCCGACGACCGCGGCGCTGTCGACGAACGTCCGGATGACGAGGGTCTGATCGCCCGTGCCGGGCGCGCGCATCGCATCGAGGCCGTTGAGGACGAGGTTCAGCACCACCTGTTGCAGCTGCACGCGGTCGCCGCGCACCTTCGGCAGGCCTGGCGCCGACTCGAGGCGCATCGCCACGTTGCGAATGGCCGCGTCGCTCATCACCAGCCGCGCCACTTCCGTCACCACCTCGTTGAGGTCGAGCGACACGTACTCCAGCTCGCCCTTCTTGAGCAGGAGGCGCAGGCGCCGGATCACGTCGGCCGCGCGCTTGTCGTCCGCGACGATGTCGGCCAGGATCTCGCGCATCTCCGCGATGTTCACGATCTCGGCCTCGAGGAAGCGCTGCGCGACCTGGGCGTTGTTGAGGATCGCGGTGAGCGGCTGGTTCAGCTCATGAGCCAGCGACGCGGTGAGCGCGCCCATGGCCGAGACACGGCCGATGTGGGCCATCTCCTGCCGGAGGCGCTGCGCCTCCAGCTCCACCTGCTTGCGGGAGAGCGCATTCGCGAACACTTCCCCGAGGAGTCGCAGCCCCTGCATCGGCTCATCCGGCTGCCATGCGCGCTCGTCGCGCACGGTGCCGAAGACGAAGCCGCCCACGACCGCGCCGCCCACGAGCAGCGGCAGCGCGACCTGGGACTTGATGCCGAGCGCCCGACACGTGCGCCGATCGACGGCCGCCTCGTCGGGAAGGTCATCGATGCGTGAAAAGCTGACGGCGTCGCCGCGCTGGAGCGCCGCCGCCGTCCACGGGATGTCCGCCATCGTCACCACGCCGTTGACGGTCCAGGTGCGGGAGACCGTGCCGTCGCGCGAGAACTCTGTCAGTCCGCCCCGATCGACGTCCAGGAACTCGACGATCCGCCGAAGACCTTGCTCGATCTCGCGATCGAAATCGACGGCCCACAGGTTGCTGAATGTCGTCGACAGGGACGACAGCAGCTTCTCGAACGCCAGCCGCTCCGCGAGCGAGACCTCGATGCGCCGGCGCTCGAGCGCACTCGCGAAGGCGTCGTTCAGGAGCCGCAGCCGCTCCACCAGCGCGTCCGACCAGATCTGCTCCTCGTGCACGGAGTCGAGCGACAGCACGCCGAGTACCGGCCCACCAGCTCGCAGCGGCACGGATACGTGGGAGCGCGTGCCGACGCGAGCGTAGCTCGCGCGATCCGTCGTCGCCGCTTCGGGAAGCTCGTCCGTCCGCGAGAATCGGACGATGTGGTTGTCCCTGAGCCTCGCGGCCGTCCACGGGAATTGAGCGGCTTCCGTGATCGACGGCAACGTCTCGATGCCCTGCGCGGCCCACGAGATGCGTCGTGGCTCGCCGACGGCGTGCTCGTCGAGGGTGCCTCGATCCGCGCCGAGGAACGTCACGACCTGGCTGAGCCCGTACTCGAGGGCTTTGTCGAGACCGCGGGCCGGCACGGAGATCAAGCCCGCAGAGAGCTGTGACAGGAGGGTCTCGAAGCGCAGGCGTTCTTCCAGCCCCGCGCGTGAGGAGCGGCGCGCCGTGCGCTGGAGCAGGAGATAGACGATCAAGAACGCCTGGACGACGATCACCAGCCCCGCGCCGAGGGCGTACCACGGAGTGAGCGTCGGGATGGGGCCTATGTCGGGTCTCCTCTCCCCCCACGGAACGAGGCGCCGAGCGGGCTCGCGTGATCAACCATATACCCGCTGCGGGGGCGGTGCCCGCAGGCGTTGCGTCACCCTGGCAGTCGTACGGGGACGGCCCGTATTGGACCTTGGTCCAATTTGGCCGAACGGCGGCGAGGCATATGGTCGACGGGTGGGAACGAACGATCGCGCTGGCGCGGGTCCACGGCGGCGCGCGGCCGTGCTCGTGATCCTCGCGGCGGCCTTGTGGTGGCATGCGTGGATGCCAGCGGTGATCCTGGTGGCCTTCGTGCTCTGGGCCGTTCTCCACACGCGCTTCCAGGGGACGCGGCGCGCCGCGGTCATGCGTCTGCGCCAGCGTGTCTGGCCGCCCACGCCGTTCGTTCTCGTCGCGCTGATCGTCGCCGCCACCGCCGTGTACGGCCTGTCGAGTGAGCCGATCCTCGCGAAGGTGCTACCCATTGCGTTGAACGTGCTCGCCGCGGTCATGGTGGTCTTCGCCACCCGGATGTCTGCCGCTCCGCGGGTTGGGAACGCTCACGCCGAGCCGCTCGCAGTTACGCGGCAATGAACTCCCGGCCGGTGTCCTATTGGACTTTGGTCCAATGTACCCGGCGACTTGCTCCGCATATAGTGACGGCGCAATGACATCGGACAACGACCGGAAGATGTTCGCGCCCTTGAGGAACCGGGAATCCATCTCGCCGGCGGACAAGCTCGTCGCGATCCTGACCAAGCATGAGTCCGCCGCGACCGCGGCCGTGCTCGCGGAAGGGCTCGTCACGTCTGGACTGGCCGTCGGAAGCCGCGCACCCGTGACGAAGCGGGTCGGCGAGATCCTCGATCAGATGGAAGAGGCGGGGAAGGTCGAGCGGGTCCCCGATGGTCGATACCGGGCGGTCCTTCCTACGCGCTAAGCTCACGTCCGTGGTACCGTTCTGCCGCTTCGAAGCGGGCGCGACGAAGTATTTCACTCGATGAGCAGTGCCCGGGCGGCGCTGGCCGCCATGGCACGATGGCTGACGCGCGCTTTCTCCTCGTTGGTGAGCTCGGCGAAGGTCTGGCCCAAGGGCGAGTAGAAGAACACCGGATCGTAGCCGAAGCCGCCGCTGCCCCGAGGCGCCTCCGCGATGACACCCTCCACGGCGCCCTCCACGACGCGCGCGCGTCCGGCGCCGTCGACGATGGCGATGACGCAGCGAAAGCGCGCGGAGCGCGGCACGCCCGGCCGCTCGCGCAGCATTCTCAGCAGCAGCGCGATGCGGGCGGCGTCATCG
>CAYQQT010000125.1:0-8875 GCA_964419375.1 uncultured bacterium | reverse complement strand
TCGAGCTCACGGGACAGGAAGCGCACCGGATTTGCCTCCATCTCATCGCGCAGCGCGGCCTGGTGGCGCAGCACCTCGGTCGGGCACGCGCCGAAGGAGCCGTGGTTCAGAAAGATGGTGCCGGCGTCGAGCGGCCACAGGTGCGCGTTCATGTCACGAGATCCTAGCAGGCGCAGGCACATTTGCTACCATGCGCCGCGACGAACTCGCCTCTCTCACGCCGTCACTTCATGCGCCGGCTCGGACTCGCCGCCGGCGCGGCCATGGGCACCTCAGTCCTGGACGATGTGCGCGCTATCGCCCAACCCGCGACGCCGGTGCGCGTCGTCATCCTGGGCGCGGGCCTCGCCGGGCTGTGCGCCGCCTACGAGCTCGAGCGACGCGGACACACGGTCACGCTGCTCGAGGCCGAAGCGCGGCACGTGGGCGGACGCGCCCGCACGCTGCGCTTCGAGGACGGCCTCTACGGTGAAGCAGGCGCCATGCGCATCCCCGAGGGCCACCAGATCACCCGGCGCTACGTCAAGGAGCTCGGCCTCACCCTTCGACCCTTCGTGCAGTCGAACCCGGAAGGCTTCGTCTACCTGCGCGGCCGGCGCGAGCGGATCAAGAACATCCGCGACCTCGGCACGCTGTACGATCTGCAGGGCGCGGAAAAGGGCAAGACACCCGATGATCTCTTCGCCGACTCCGTGACCGCGCGGATGAAGACGCTGAGTGACGCGGAGAAAGACGACCTCTCGGCGGACCGTCCTCAGACCGCCGCCGTGCCCACACTCGATCAGCTTTCGCTCCAGCAGCTGTGCGAGGGCGCAGGCCTGTCGCAGGAAGCCATCGACTTCCTCGCCTCCGCCACCGGCCTCAGCCCGCAGATGCCGACGGCGGCCACCGAGCACCTGCGCGAGGAGCTGAAGGAGCTCTGGACCGGCACGTTCGACGAGATCGTCGGCGGCACCGACCGGCTGCCGTCGGCCTTCGTCGCGCGCCTGCGCTCCAAGCCGCGCATGGGGTGCGAGGTGGTCACCATCGAGCAGGATCCGCTCCAGCGCCGGGCGGCCCGCCGTCTATCGTGAAGGCGGCGTGCTACGACGCGCGGGGGGCGACTTCGTGCTGTGCACGCTTCCGTTCTCGGTGCTCAGCCGGATGCAGATCGACCGCACGTTCTCCGGCGCCAAGCGGCGCGCCATCCGCGAACTGAACTACGACTCCTCCACAAAGGTGCTCGCGCTCACCGCGCGACGCTTCTGGGAGAGCGAGGACGGTATCTTCGGCGGTGGGACCTATACGGACCTGCCCACGGGGATCACCTATTACTCGGCCGACAACGCGCAAGCACGCGACCCGAAGGTCTCCGCGCGCCCGGCCGTCATGCTGGCGTCGTACACGTGGGGACAGGACGCGCGACGCCTCGCCGCCCTCGCCCACCGCGAGCGCTCGGCGCTGGCAGGGCGCGTTTTTCAGCAGCCTGCTGGCGCTCCAGCAATTGAGACGGGTCCATCCGCAGCTCGGCCGGCCGGAGATGGTGCGGCGCACGGCGAGCTGGAGCTGGGACAACCGCTCACGTGGATGCAGGGCGCGCTCGAGTCGGCGCTGCGCGCGGTACGCGATATCCTCAGCACCCGCTGAAACACGTCGTCTCAGAGCCCGGCGACGTCGACGACCTCGCCGGTGGCGGCGCTGCGGGCCACCGCCTCGGTGAATTCCATGTAGCGCACCCCGTCTTCGAACGTCGTGCGGGTGATCTTCTCCCGGCCACGGATCGCATTCACGAACTCCTCTTCGACCCGCCAGCCCACGCGCACCTCGGGCGCGATCGGGATCTCGTGCAGCGCCTTGTCGCCGCGCCGCCCGCCCGACAGCCGCTTGGCGTCGACCTCCAGCCGCAGCGTGCCGTCGCTGCCGAAGATCCACACTTCCGGCGGCGGCGCGAGCGCGGTGACGGCGCTGAAGCGCAGGTGCGCGACGGCGCCGCCGTTCAGCGCGGCGAGGATGTCGACGTGGTCCGGCACCTTCACGTCGTGCCAGGCGCCCGCCGCATCGCGGCGGCGCGGGACGGCGATCTTCGTCATGGCGGTCACCCGGCGCGCGGGGCCGAGCCAGCGCGACATGGCTTCGTACCAGATGCCCATGTTCAGGATGTTCAGCCCGCTGAGGGAGGCGTCCTGCCGCCACCCCAGCGGCGCCTCCGGATCGACGAATCCCGTGCTGGACGACGCGTGCAGCTCGACCGCCTGCACCTCGCCCACGTACTTCTCACTCACGAGTCTCTGGATCGTCGCGTCCACCTCGAGGGTGTGGGGCGCCGGCACGAGCTGGGCGACGAGGTTCGGCGCCCGCCGCGCCGCCTCCAGCATGCGGCGGCCGTCGGCCGCGTCCATGGCCATGCGCGCCTCGCAGAGCACGTGCTTGCCGTGCTCGAGGGCCGCGAGCGTGATCTCCCGATGCATGTACGGCCAGGTGCCGATGCAGACGGCATCCACGTCGGGCGCCTTCACGACATCGCGCCAGTCGCCGTAGACCTTCGCGATGCCGAACTCCTTGGCGACGCGCTCGCCCGATTCCCTCGTACGGTTGGCCACCGCGGTGAGCTGAATGCCCTGCTGCGCCTGGAAGCCGGGGATGTGCCGGCGACGGGTGTTGTTGCCTGCGCCCACGAAGCCTACGCGGATCGGTGTGTTGGTCATGTCGCGAGATGGTAGCACCCCGCGCGATCGGCTACACTGTGCGGCGTCGCACCAGCACCCTCGGGAGGATCGACGTGCATGACCTCGTGATCGAGAACGCATTGATCGTGGACGGCCTCGGCGGTCCCGCCCGCGCCGGAAGCGTCGCCGTCAAGGATGGCCGCATCGCCGCCGTCGGAAAGGATCCCGGTCCCGCCACCAGCCGGGTGGACGCGCAGGGCCTCGTGCTCGCCCCCGGCATCGTCGACATCCACACGCACTACGACGCCCAGCTCACCTGGGATCCGTTCGCGACGCCCTCCACCGCCCTCGGCGTCACCACCGTCGTCATCGGCAACTGCGGCTTCACCATCGCGCCCTGCCGGCCGGACGACCGCGACCTCACCCTGCGCGCGCTCACGCACGTGGAGGGCATGTCGCTGGAGGCGCTGCGAACCGGAGTGCAGTGGGACTTCGAGAGCTATCCCGAGTTTCTGGACGCCATGGAGCGGCGCGGCGTGGTGCCCAACGTGGGATCCTTCCTCGGCCACTCCTCGCTGCGCACGTACGTGCTCGGCGCCGACGCCACGCGCCGCGCCGCCACCGACGCCGAGGTGGCCGAGATGCGGCGCATTCTCATGGAAGCCCTGCGCGCGGGCGCCATCGGCTTCGCGACCTCCACGCTCGAGCAGCACAACGGCGAAAACGGCGTGCCGATGCCTTCGCGCCTCGCCGACGAAAAAGAGCTGCTCGCGCTCACGGGCGCGCTCGGGGAGGCGGGACGGGGCGTGTTCATGCTCACCAAGGGCATGACCTCCACCGTGCCGTGGCTGGAGAAGGTGGCCGCCGCCAACGGCCGTCCCGTGATGATCGCCGCGATGCTCATCGATCCCGGTGATCCCACGCGCGTCTTCCGCGAGCTCGGCGAGATCGAAGCGGCGCGCGCGCGGGGCCGTGAGCTGTGGGCGCAGGTGGGCTGCTTTCCGCTCGGCATGGAGTTCTCGCTCAGCCATCCCTACCCGCTGGAGGCGTTCATCGCCTGGCGTCCGGCCATCGAGGCGAAGAACGAGGCCGAGTACCGGCGCGTCCTCGCGGACCCGTCGTTCCGCGCCGGGCTGAAGCAGGAAGCGTCCATCCCCGGCGTGCCGAATCGGTTCAGCGACAAGACGTTCGCGCACCTGACGATCATGGAGGTGACGAAGCCGGAGCACCGCCACCTCGTGGGCAAGACCATCGGCGGCCTCGCCCGCGAGCGGGGCCGCGACCCCTTCGACGTCTTCCTCGACTTCGGCCTCGACGGCGAGATGGATGCGATGTTCGACTGCAAGCTGTTCAATACCGACGAGGACGAGGTCAAGAAGCTCCTGCGCCATCCGCACGCCGCCGTCGCCCTCTCCGACGCGGGCGCGCACCTGTCGTTTCTCTGCGACGCCGGCTTCGGCCTGCACCTGTTCGGCCACTGGGTGCGAGAACGCGGCGATCTTACTCTGGAGGAAGCCGTCAAGCGCGTGACCAACGACGTGGCCACCGCCTATCGCATCAAGGACCGCGGCCGCATCGCGCCCGGCCTGTGGGCGGACCTGCTGCTGTTCGACCCCAAGACGGTGGCCCGCGGCGACAAGCGGCGCGTGAACGACCTGCCCGCGGGCGGCTCGCGCCTCGACACCCCCGCCGTCGGCGTGCACGGGGTCTGGATCAACGGGGTGCGCGCCGTGGACGAGCACGGCGTGGTCAAGGACTGCGGCCGACCCGGCCGTGTGCTGCGCGAGTTCGAGGTGTAGACTTCGAGGGTTCCCATTCCAAGGAGGACACCCCCATATGGCACAGCTCAAGATCCCGCTCGACGCCCAGCGCTTCGGTACCGGCATGACGTGGAAGGACTATGTCGCCCAGATGGGTGACACCCGCGCCAAGACCGAGGACAACTACAGCAAGTCGGGCCTCACCGAGGAGGAGCGCAAGTTCTTCAGCGGCATCAGCCAGGTGAAGTACGTCCTCATGCTGGCGGAGAACTGGTGCGGCGACGTGCACCGCAACTCACCGCTCATCGCGCACGTCGTGGACGCGATGCCGGGCGCCGAGCTGCGCGTGTTCCTGCGTGACCAGAACCTCGACCTCACCGACTGCTTCCTGAACAACGGCTTCCGCTCCATTCCCATCGTCGTCTTCTTCGACAAGGACTGGAACGAGATCGGCCGCTGGATCGAGCGCGCGCACGCCGCCACCACGAAGGTCTCGGCCATCCGCGCCAAGACGGTGGACATGGCGCCGAAAGACAAGGACAAGCAGGACGCGGCCATGGACGAGTACCGCAAGATGGTCCAGTCCGAGTACGACGCGCCGGGTGGCGCCCTCTGGCGCGCGGCCGCGTCGGAAGTGCGGCTCATCCTCGAGCAGAAGCTCGGGCTCACCGCCAAGAAGTAGTCGCGCTCGGGAGCGGATGAACCTCCTGCGTCCGCGGGACCGTGACGTCGTCGTGAACGGCGTGCGCCTTCACCTCCTCGACTGGGGTGGTGAGGGCCGCACGCCGCTCGTGCTGCTGCACGGCTTCACGGGCCACGCGCACGCATGGGACACGCTGAGCATCGCGCTGCAGCCGAACTTTCACGTCTACGCCCTCGACCAGCGCGGCCATGGCGACAGCGATGCCGCCGACACCTACGGCCCCCTCGCGAGCTTCGACGACATCTCGGGCGTCGTGGATCAGCTCGGACTCACCTCGTTCGTCCTCGTCGGGCTGTCGATGGGCGGCCGCAACGCGATGTACTTCACCTCCAAGCGGCCCGACGTCGTACGCAAGCTCGTCATCGTCGACATCGGGCCCGAGATCAGCAAACGCTACGGCGAGGCGCCGGCGGGACCGCCGGAGCCGGAGACATGGGAGAGCATCGAGCAGGCAGCCCAGCACCTCTACCGCGGCAATTCCTACCCCGGCATCCACTATTGCCGCTGGGTGGCCTCGCACAGCCTGCGGCAGCGTGCCGACGGCGCCCTCGTGTGGTCGTGGCATCCGAGCATCAAGGAGCGGCGCTCGCAGGCCGACGTCGATTGGTGGGACGTGCTGCGCGCTATCACGCCGCCGACGCTCGTGCTTCGTGGCGCGGAAAGCCACGTCCTCGATCGCGACGTCGCCGAGCGCATGGTGCGCGAGCTGCCACAGGGCAAGGTCGCCGAGATCGCGCGCGCCGTGCACACGCTGCACGAGGACAACCCCGACGCGGTGCTGGCGGCGCTGAGAGATTTCCTCGGGTTCTGAGCCGGTGACCGTGAAGCTCGGCATGTTCACGATGCCGTTCCACCATCCGGCGCGGGACTACGCCACCGTGCTCGAAGAGGACCAGGACGCGATCATCCTCGCCGACCGCCTCGGCTTCACGGAGGTGTTCGTGGGCGAGCACTTCTCCTCCTGGAGCGAGCGCATCACCTCGCCGCTCATCTTCCTCGCCACCCTCGTGAGCCGCACGACGCAGATCCGTCTCGGCACCGGTGTGATCAACCTGCCCCAGATCCACCCCGCCACCGTGGCGGCGCAGGCGGCGATGTTCGATCACCTCAGCGGCGGCCGCTTCATCATGGGCATCGGCCCCGGCGGCCTTGCGAGCGACCTCGAGATGTTCGCGCCGGGCCCGCCCGAGCAGCGGCCCGCCATGGTGCTGGAGTCCATCGACATCATCCTGAAGCTCTGGGCCCAGGACCCGCCCTACGCGATCGATGGCCGCTTCTGGAAGTTCGGGATCGAGAAGGCGATCTGGCCCGAGTTCAAGGTGGGCTACATCCCCAAGCCGCTGCAGCAGCCGCACCCGCCCATCGCGCTATCGATCCTGGCCCCGAACTCCAGCAGCGCGACCACCGCCGGCGAGCGCGGGTGGATCCCGATCTCGGGCAACTTCTTCCACCATCGCTACCTGCGCGGCCACTGGGAGCGCTACGCCGAGGGCTGCGAGAGGGCGGGCCGCCGCGCCGATCCCGCGGTGTGGCGCGTGGCGCGCAGCATCCTGGTCACCGAAAGCGACGCGGAGGCCGATGACTACATGGCGGCGCCGGAAAGCGCGCTCGCGTTCTACTTCAAGTTCATGCACTACAGCTTCTCGAACGCGCGCAAGGCGCTCTTCATGCTGAAGTCGGATCCCGACGTTCCCGACGAGTCGTTCACGCCCGACGCCGCCAAGCGCGGCGTCGTCATCGCGGGCGGCCCGCGCCGCGTGCTCGATCAGCTCGTGGCGCTGCGCGACGAGATCGGCCCCTTCGGCACGCTGCTGATGACGGGGCACGACTGGGACCAGCCCAAGCTCTGGCGGCGCTCGATGGAGCTGCTCGCCACCGACGTGATGCCGAAGCTCTCCGCGCACGCGGCGAGGACGACCTAGGAGGGAAGCCATGGGCACCATGCACCACTACCAGCTGCCGGTCGAGCAGACCGGCTGGACGCTCAACGGCGAGACCGAGACCGTGTTCACCTGGGAGTACGAGGACGAGCGCTCGAAGCTCCTCGCTCTCTACGACAAGGGCAAGCAGCAGCAGTGGGATGCCAAGAACCCCCTCGTGGCCGCCGTGAACGCCTACGTGATGCAGGACGAAGCGCGCCACGTCGCCTTCGGCCGCCTTGCCCTGCGCGACTACTACCCGCAGCTCGGCGACGGCGAGCGCGACGAGCGCGAGGAGTTCGTGGTCGAAGCCTGCTACCACATGCGCGACCGCTTCAATCAGAAGGAGCTGTGGGAGAACCTCGGCCTGCCGGTGAACGAGGTCGTGGAAGCCGTCATGGCCTCCGAGAACATGCGCCTCTTCCGCAAGCGCCTCTTCAGCCGCATCGTGCCCACCGTGAAAGACATCGGCCTCTGGGGTCCGCGCGTGCAGAAGGCCTTCGCCGACATGGGCGCCATCGAGTTCGCCGACGTGGACACCGACGCACTGCTGGAGCAGGACAACCGCGTGGCGGAGGACTTCGACGCCGGACGGTTCGTGCGGGAGTCGATCGCGCCCTAGCGTGGATTATTCATGAGCGCGGCTCGTGAGGCCGGCGGGTTGCGCCGGGGTGGTTCCCCGCCCGCCGGGCGGAGTGGGCCCCCCTCGTCCCGCCCGCAGTGCGAAGCACTGCGATCGGGCGAGCGGGTGGCGGAGCCCGGCGGGCGGGGAACCACCCCGGCGACAGGACCCGCCGGCCTCACGAGCCGCGCTCATGAATAATCCGCCCTAGGAGTGCGGGCTCCGACCTTCGGCTTCACGCCCCGCGAGCTCCGCACGCTCCGCTCCTACCGGGCGCCCGCCGGCATCCAGCGCGCGCTCGACCGGATGCCGTACCACCTCGCGGGCACCGCGTGGTCACCCCGGCGCGTGCTGCAGGAGCGCACCGCCCACTGCCTGGAGGGCGCCGTGTTCGCCGCCGCCGCCCTGCGCGTGCTCGGCTTCCCTCCCCTCGTGCTCGACCTGGAGGCGGTCCAGGACAGCGATCACGTGCTCGCCGTTTATCGCCTCCGCGGGCGCTGGGGCGCCATCGCCAAGTCCAACTTCTCCGGCCTCGGCTATCGCGAGCCCGTCTACCGGACCATTCGTGAGCTGGTGATGAGCTACTTCGAGGGCTACATCAACCTGCGCGGCGAGCGGACCCTGCGCGCCCACTCACCGCCCGTCAACCTCGCGCGCTTCGACCGCGCGCGGCCGGGGTGGATGGTCTCCGACGCGCCGGTGTGGTGGGTGGCCGAGCACCTGGTGCGGGTGCGCCACCGCGCGCTGCTGACACCCGCCATCGTGCGGGGGCTGAATCGGGTGGACCGGAGGTCGCTGGACGCGGGGCTGGTCGGCTACCGGCAAGGGTGAACGCTCCTTCGCCAGCCTTGAGCTCGTCACGGCAGTCGCGTCGCCGTCACCCAGATGAGCAGCTTGCCGCTATCCCAGTCCACCATCTGGCCTTCCAGCGATTGACCGTTGACCCGAAAGCGCCCCTCGGCCCGGATGGCCGGGTAGCTGATCTTGAGGATCCCGCCTTCGAGCCGGCCGGCGACCTGCATCGCGCTGGGACAGGCCGGGTGCGGCTTCGGCAGCACGTTTCCGCATCCGTAGAACCCTACGGCACTTCTCGGAGGCCATGACGGCTTCCACGACCTCGTTCACCGGCAGGCCGAGGTCCCGACGAGTCGTTCACGCCCGACGCCGCCAAGCGCCGGCCCGGTCCGCCGCCACCCCGGGCTGGGCCGCTTCCGCCGGGGAGACGT
>CAYQQT010000124.1:0-8977 GCA_964419375.1 uncultured bacterium | reverse complement strand
GGGCGACGTCGTCGCCGCCGCCGCGCATGCCGACACCGCGACGCGCGACACGGTGCTGGCGCCCTACGCGGTGCTCAAGGGCCCGTTCACGGCCTCGCGGGTGATCGCGCTCGCCAAGGTCGGCCGCTACCGCATGGTCAAGGTCAGGCTGGAAGGGCCGCGCTCCGTCGCCGTCGTGCAGCAGCGGTGGACGCCGTCGCAGTCGGGATGGCGCGTGAGCGGCATCGAAGTGGTGCGCTCGGAGCCCGCGTCCCCCTCCCTCGCGTAGTGTTCCGGACCGTCCTCGTCGCCAACCGTGGGGAAATCGCCCGCCGCGTCTTCCGCGCCTGCCGCCAGCTCGGGCTGCGCACGGTTGCCGTCTACTCCGAGGCCGATCGCGGCGCGCCACACGTCGCGGATGCCGACACCGCGGTCGAGATCGGCCCGCCGCCGGCCCGCCAGAGCTACCTCGACGTCGAGCGCATCCTGGCCGCCGCCCGCGCCTCGGGCGCCGATGCCGTGCATCCGGGCTACGGCTTTCTCT
The DNA here is from genome assembly GCA_964419375.1 of uncultured bacterium. Classification (GTDB taxonomy): domain Bacteria; phylum Methylomirabilota; class Methylomirabilia; order Rokubacteriales; family CSP1-6; genus JBBDXO01. The sequence goes on along the minus strand of CAYQQT010000124.1, from coordinate 8,454 downwards.
CAGAGAACTGGCGCTTCGCCGAGTCGTGCGTGCAGGCGGGGATGACGTTCATCGGCCCCTCCGCCGCCGCCATCCGCGCCATGGGCGACAAGACGGAAGCGCGGCGTCTGATGGCGGCCGCGGGCGTCCCCGTGCTGCCTGGAAGCCCCGGCGCCATCGCGGACGCGACCATCGCGGAGTCGCTCGCTGCTGCGATCGGCTTTCCGCTCATTCTCAAGGCTGCCGGCGGTGGCGGCGGCATCGGCATGGCGAAGGTGGCCAAGGCGGCCGATCTCGCGGGCGCCTTCGCCACTGCCACGCGGCGTGCCGAGGCCGCCTTCGGCAACGGCGCGGTGTACCTCGAGCGCTATCTGGAGCGGCCACGTCACGTGGAGGTGCAGGTCTTCGGCGACAGCGCCGGCACCATCGTGCACCTGCACGAGCGCGAGTGCTCGATCCAACGGCGGCACCAGAAGATCGTCGAGGAGTCGCCCGCGCCCCGGCTGACGGCGGCCACGAAAGCGGGGCTGACGACGGCCGCCGTGCGCGGCGCCCGGGCCATCGGCTACCTCAACGCGGGCACGATGGAGTTCCTGGTGGACGCCGCCGGCGACTTCTACTTCCTGGAGATGAACACGCGGCTGCAGGTCGAGCATCCGGTGACCGAAGAGACGACGGGCACGGACATCGTGGTGGAGCAGCTCAGGGTGGCGGCGGGCAAGCCGCTGTCGTGGACGCAAGAGGCGATCGTCCAGCGCGGCGCCGCCGTCGAGTGTCGCGTGTATGCGGAAGACCCCGCCAGGGGCTTCCTGCCCTCGCCGGGGACGGTCACGCGCCTGGACTTGCCGCAGGGCGACGGCATCCGCGTCGAATCGGGCGTGAAGGCGGGCAGCGTGGTATCCGTCCACTATGACCCGCTGCTCTTCAAGCTCGTGGCGCGCGGCGACAGCAGGGAGCAGGCGATCGATCGGATGGCGGGCGCGCTCGCCGCGTGCGTCGTCGAGGGCGTCAAGACCACGATTCCGTTCGTGCAGAAGGTGATGGCGCATCCCGAGTTCCGGCGCGGCACCGTACACACCCAGATGGTCGAACAAGGAGCGTTCAATGGCTGAGGAAATCAAGGCCCACATCACGGGCGTCGTGTTCCAGGTGACGGCAAAGAAGGGTGACAAGGTCGCCGCCGGCGATCCCGTCGTCGTGCTGGAGTCCATGAAGATGGAGATCCCGGTGGAGGCGCCGCGCGCAGGCTCCGTGAAGGAGATGCGCGTGACGGAGGGGCAGACGGTGCAGGAGGGGGACACGATCGCGATTCTCGAATGAGCCTAAGCCGGAGGCCAGAGGCCATGACCAACCAGGAGCTGTACGCCTACCACCGTTGGGCCAACCACCGCCTCTTCGACGTCGCCGCCGCCCTCGGTGAGGAAGCCTGCGCGCGCGACGTCGGCACGCAGTTCAGCTTTCCCACCCTGCGCCGTATGCTCGCGCACATCTACGGCGCCGACGCCGTCTGGCTCGCGCGGTGGAAGGGCGCGTCGCCGGCGGCACTCCCCGGCGCCGACATCGCCACCATGGCCGACCTGCGCGCGAAGTGGGACGCGCTGGAAAGCGAGCAGCGCACCTTCATCGACGCGCTCACGCCGGCGGACCTCGGTCGCGACGTGCAGTACAAGAACACCGAGGGGGCGGCGTTCCACACGCCGCTCGGCGTGCTCGTCCAGCACGTGGCCGTCCACGCCGGCCATCACCGCAGCGAGATCGCGACCATGCTGACGATGGTGAGCGGCTCGCCGCCCGACACGGGCCTGGTCACGTGGTACCGCATCGTCTCCGACCAGGCGAAGACATGAGCATGAAGGAGCTCGCGGAGGAGCTGGCGGCCCGGCGCGCCCGCGCGCTGGAGATGGGCGGCGCGGAGGCCGTCGCCAAGCAGCATGCCGCCCGCAAGCTCACCGCCCGCGAGCGCATCGACCGCCTGTTCGACGCCGGCACGTTCACCGAGATCGGCGTGCACGCCACGCATGCCGGCATCGCGCCCGATCTGGCCGGCAAGCACACGCCCGCCGACGGCGTCATCACCGGCTTCGGCAAGGTCGACGGCCGCCTCGCCTCGGTCATCGCCTACGACTTCACCGTCATGGCGGGCTCGATGGGCCGCACCGCGGAGACGAAGTGCAACCGCGCCCGCGAGATCGCCTACACCAAGCGCATCCCGATGATCTGGCTCATCGACTCCGCCGGCGCCCGCATCCAGGAGGCGATCGGCTCGCGCTGGTTCGCCGGCGCCGGCGTGCTCTTCCGTGAGGAATCGATCTACTCGGGCGTCGTTCCGCAGGTCGCGGCCATGGTCGGTCCGGGCGCCGCCGGCACCGCCTACATCCCGGCGCTCGCCGACTTCGTGCCGATGGTGAAGGGGACCAGCAACATGGCGCTCGGCGGCCCACCACTGGTGAAGGCGATCGTCGGGGAAGACATCACCGCCGAGGAGCTGGGCGGCTCGAAGGTCCACTGCGAGATCTCCGGCGTGGGCGATCTCGAGGTGGAGGACGACGACGCGTGCATTCGCGTGATCAAGGAGTACCTGGGGTTCTTCCCGTCGCACAACCAGGAGCAGCCGCCCGTCATTCCCTGTGATGACCCGGTGGATCGCCGTGACGAGAGCCTGCTGACCATCATACCGGACAGCGCCCGCCGTGCTTACGACGTCAAGAAGGTGCTGCGCGCAGTGGTGGACCACGGGCGCCTGTTCGAGATCAAGCCGGGCTGGGCCAGAAACATCGTCACCGCGCTCGCCCGCCTGAACGGCCGCCCCGTCGGTATTGTGGCCAACCAACCGATGGTCCTCGGCGGCGCCCTCGACGTGGATTCCGCCGACAAGGCCGCCCGCTTCATCATGCTCTGCGACGCCTTCAACATCCCGCTCGTCTTCTTCCAGGACGTCCCCGGCTTCATGGTCGGCAGCAAAGTGGAGCGCGCCGGGATCATCCGCCACGGGGCGAAGATGCTGTACGCGGTGAGCGAGGCCACGGTGCCGAAGCTGACGGTCGTCTTGAGGAAGGCCTACGGTGCCGGCTACTTCGTGATGTGCGGGCGGGCCTACGAGCCCGACCTCATCGTGGCATGGCCGACGGCGGAGATCAGCGTGATGGGGCCGGAGGGCGGGACGAACATCGTCTACCGCAAGGAGATCGCCGCCGCCGTCAATCCGGACGAGGAGCGGGCGCGGCGTGTCGAGGACTTCCGCAAGCTCATCTCGCCGTACATCGCGGCGGGCGCCGCGCTCATCGACGACGTAATCGATCCGCGCGAAACCCGGCCGGTACTCGTTCGCGCGCTGGACATGGCCAAGACGAAGCGGGTTGACCGGCCGTGGCGTAAGCACGGCGTGATGCCGGTGTGACCGAGGGCCGGACTATCGAGGAGCGCCACGGCTTTTGCCGGGGCGCTGCCGAGCGTTGGGGGGCTTGGGGGGCCCGCTTCGGGGCCCCCCATGTAATGAATCGGACTAATTCTCGATGAACGCCTTCAGATTCCTTCCACGCAGCGGGTGCCGCAGCTTCCGCAGCGCCTTGGCCTCGATCTGCCGGATCCGCTCGCGGGTCACGGCGAACCGCTTGCCGACTTCCTCCAGCGTATGCTCGCCCTCTTCGCCGATACCGAACCGGAGCCGGAGAATCTCCTTCTCCTTGGGCGAGAGCGTCGCGAGCGCGCGCTCGACCTGCGTGGTGAGGTCCTGGTTCAGCAGCGAGTCGTTGGGCGAGCCGGCAGATTTGTCCTCGAGGAAATCGCCCAGCTCGGAGTCCTCGCCGATGGGCGTCTCCAGCGACAGCGGCTTGCGCGAGGACTCCAGGATCAGGCGCACCTTCTTGGCGGGCACGCCGGTGCGCTGCGCCAGCTCCTCGGGCGTGGGCTCGCGTCCCATCTCGTTGATCATGTTGCGGCTGACGCGCGAGATGCGGTTGAGCGTCTCCACCATGTGCACGGGGATGCGGATCGTGCGCGAGTGGTCGGCGATGGCGCGCGTGATGGCCTGGCGGATCCACCACGTCGCGTAGGTCGAGAACTTGAAGCCGCGGCGGTACTGGAAGCGGTCCACGGCCTTCATGAGCCCGATGTTGCCTTCCTGCACGAGGTCGAGGAGGGAGAGATCGCTGCCGAGGTAGCGCTTGGCCACCGACACCACGAGGCGCAGGTTCGCCTCCATCAGCTCGCGCTTGGCGATCCGCACGGTGCGGTCGTGCAGCTCGATCTGCTCGAGCAGCAGGCTGATCTGGCGGCGCGGCAGGCCCGCTTCCGTCTCCAGCGCCTTCAGCTCGCGCTGGAGGGCGGCGGTCCGGTTGCGCTTGGCTTCGCGGGCGACGGTGTGGATGCGCTCGCAGTGACGGCGCAGCTTGCCCACGAGGTCGTCGATGAGCGCGGGCTTGAGCGGCATCTCGGCCACGATCTTCTGGATGCCTTCGCGATGGACGACGATGGCCTTCAGGTAATTGTTCTTGGTGGCCGCGGAGCGCCGCTTGTCGTTCAGCGACTCCTGGATGCGGGCGATCTTGCGCTCCAGCCGGCGTACCCGGCCGAAGGCCAGCAGCACGGGCCGGATCTCCTTGGCGTCGAGCTCGCCGCCCTGGGGCAGCACGATGACGTCATCGGCCCCGGTCTCGCCGCGGCGCAGCCGGTCGCCGATGTCGAGGAGGGCGCGGACGGCCATGGGGATGCCCGCCAGCGTGCGCCGCAGCGCGATCTGCCCCACTTCGATACGGCGGCCGATGGAGACTTCCTGCTGGGCCGTCAGGAGCGGTACCTTGCCGATTTCCTTCAAGTACAGGCGCACGGGGTCCTCGCCCTTGGAGGGGGAGGACGTCAGCGCCTCACGGGTGACCGGCCGGATCTCTTCGGCATCTTCTTCGGCGAGGATGACGGGTGTCTCCACTTCTTCCTCCGCCCTCAGCGCCACCGGCACCACGTCCGTCGACTCCGAATTGCTCGCGCGCGCGCCTTCTCTGAATGTCATGATGTCACCGCATTCGGGGATCTTGTTGTGTTCGTATGATGCGGCGAAGCGCCCAATCGTTTCAGTTGTGCCCGTGATTGTTCAAGAAACACGCCAACGCTCGCGGGCGGGCCTTTCCTAAGCATTTGTAAGTTCTATGGCTCCAAGGCGTCGGCCGGACTCGTGGCCAGATGGGCAGTGGGAATTCCCGTTCATCTATTCAGCCCTTGATTGCTCTGTTATGATTCATTGCCCCAGGTAGTTGCGCCAGGAGGTCCCCGCCGAGTCCGGTGCATACGGAGGTCGTTCACCGTAGCGTCCGAGCGTGCCGTGGGGCCAAGTCGTGGCCGCAGCTCGGTGGTTGTCGAACGCCATTTCGGTTTAATCCGGCTCCACCTGTTCTACAAACGACTGTCGTTCTGGGGTGGAGCGCCAAGCCTGGCGGCGGGCCGCGGTTGACACCGCCCGCGGCCGGAGGAGAGTAGCGGAACGATGTCCAGCATCGCCCCCAGCGCCTCGTACAGCCTCACCGTCCGCCTGGAGATCACCAATCGTCCCGGCATGCTCGGGCGCGTCGCCTCCGCCATCGACGACGCCGGCGGCGACATAGGCTCCGTGGACCTCGTGGAGTCCAGCCGCGACCGCATCGAGCGCGACATCACGATCAAGGCGCGCGACAGCGACCACGGCGCCGTCATCGTCAATCGCCTGCGTCACCTCGCGGGCACCCGCGTGGTCAACGTGTCGGACCGCACCTTTCTCATGCACCTCGGCGGCAAGATCGAGATCCACAACAAGGTGCCCATCCGCACCCGCGACGATCTCTCCATGGCCTACACGCCGGGCGTCGCGCGGGTGTGCCTGGCCATCCGCGACGACAAGCAGCGCGCCTTCTCGCTCACGATGAAGCACAACACGGTGGCCGTGGTGACCGACGGCACCGCGGTGCTGGGCCTCGGCGACATCGGGCCGGAGGCGGCCATGCCGGTCATGGAAGGTAAGGCGATGCTCTTCAAGGAGTTCGCCGGCGTCGATGCCTTTCCGATCTGCCTGGCCACCAAGGACGTCGACAAGATCGTGGAGACCGTCAAGCTCATCTCGCCCGGCTTCGGCGGCATCAACCTCGAGGACATCGCCGCCCCCCGCTGCTTCGAGGTGGAGGAGCGCCTGCGCAAGGAGCTGGACATCCCCGTGTTCCACGACGACCAGCACGGCACCGCCGTGGTCGTCCTCGCCGCTCTGCTGAACGCGCTGCGCATCGTGAAGAAGGACATCAAGAAGCTGCGCGTCGTCGTCACCGGCGTGGGCGCCGCCGGCACCGCCACCATCAAGATCCTCCAGTCGAGCGGCGTGAAGGACATCATCGGCGTGGACGAGCACGGGACCATCTACCGGGGCCGCGCCAAGGGCCTCGACTTCATGAAGAAGTGGGTGGCCGCGTCCACCAACCCGCGCATGGTCAAGGGCCGCCTCTGCGACGCGCTGGAGCGGGCGGACGTTTTCATCGGCCTCTCGGTGCCCGGCATCCTGGCCGTGAAGGACATCAAGCGCATGGCGCGCGACCCCATCGTCTTCGCGATGGCCAACCCCGTGCCGGAGATCCAGCCGGAGGAGGCGGAGCGCCACGTGCGGGTGATGGCGACCGGGCGCTCGGACTACCCGAACCAGATCAACAACGTGCTGTGCTTTCCCGGCTTCTTCCGCGGCCTGCTCAAGTCGCGCGCGCGTACCGTCAACGACGAGATGAAGCTGGCGGCCGCGCACGCCATCGCCGGCTGCGTGCGCCGCTCCGAGCTGAGCCCGGAGTACATCATCCCCAGCGTCTTTAACAAGGCCGTGGCCCCCGCCGTCGCCGACGGCGTGGCCCGTGCCGCCTATGAAACCGGAACCGCGCGCCGCCGCCGACGGCAGGACCTCTCGGTCTTTCCGTAGCGCGCTCCCCGCGTGAGCTTCGCGCGTCGCGTCCAGGAGATCGAGCCCTTCCTCGCCGTCGAGGTCGCCGAGCGGGCGTCCGTGCTCGAGCGGGCGGGCGTCGACGTGGTGCATCTCGAGTACGGCGAGCCGGACTTCGAGGCGCCGCCCGTGGTGCGCGACGCCCTCGAGAAGGCGGTGAAGGACGGCCGCATGCGCTACACGCACAGCCAGGGCATCCTGCCCCTGCGCGAAGCCATCGTGGAGCACTACATGGCGACGTACGGCGTCACCGTGTCGCCCGAGCAGATCCTCGTCACGCCGGGGACGTCGCCCGCCATGCTGCTGCTCTTCGGCCACCTGCTGGATGCCGGCGATGAAGTCGTCCTGAGCAACCCGTACTACGCCTGCTATCCGAACTTCATCCGCTATGCCGATGGCGTTCCCGTGTACGTCGACGTGGCGGAGGCGGACGGCTTCCAGTACCGGCCGGAGGCGATCCGCGAGCGGATGTGTGCGCGCACGCGCGCCATTGTCGTCAACTCGCCCGCCAATCCCACCGGCGCCATCCTGAGCCCCGAGCGGATGGCGGCGGTGGGCGCCCTCGCGCGCGACGGCGGGCCCATGATCGTGTCCGACGAGATCTACCACGGGCTCACCGAGGGCGAGCGCGATCATTCCATCCTCGAGTTCACGGATCGCGCCTTCGTGCTCAACGGGTTTTCGAAGGCGTTCGCGATGACGGGCTGGCGCCTGGGCTACCTCATCGCGCCGCGCGCGCACGCCCGGGCGCTGCAGACGCTCTTCGGCAACTTCTTCATCTCCACCAACGAGTTCGTGCAGTGGGCGGCGGTGGCCGCGCTGCGCGAGGCGGGCGAGGAGACGGTGCGCTTTGCGCAGGTCTTCGCGCAGCGACGGCGCGCGATGATTGCCGGCCTGCGGGCCATCGGGCTCGGGGTCGCCTTCGAGCCGCGGGGGGCCTTTTACATCCTCGCGGACGCCCGTCGCTACACGCGCGATTCGGTTCGCTTCGCGTACGAGATTCTCGACGGCTGCCACGTGGCGGTCACGCCCGGCGCCGCCTTCGGCAGCAACGCGGAGGGGTACCTCCGCTTTTCCTACGCCGCCTCGCTGCCGCGGATCGAGGAAGGGCTCCGCCGCCTCGGCGTCTTTCTGAGCGCGCGCTCGTGAGCGCGACCTGAGCGCGCGCTCGTGAGCGCGGCCGGCTGTGTGGCGTGCGCGGGCACATGGCCGCCCGCTTCAAACCGCATCATCGACTGCGGTGTCTCCACCGCCTATCTGCACGACGACCAGTTCTTCCCGGGGTGGACGGTGCTCGTGCTCAACCGACACGCCACGGAGCTGTTCGAGCTGGCGGCGGCGGAGCGAGCGACGCTGATGGACGAGGTGGCGCGGGTGGCGCACGCGCTGGCACGTGAGTTCGGCGCCGTCAAGGTGAACTACGCGCTCCTCGGCAACGAGCTGCCGCACGTGCACTGGCACGTCATCCCGCGCGCAAGCCACGACCCTGCGCCGCGCGAGGCCGTGTGGGCCGTGCCCCACGTGCCGGTGGCGCCGGG
>CAYQQT010000123.1:0-9021 GCA_964419375.1 uncultured bacterium | reverse complement strand
CTCGGCGAGGCTGTTCGTCTCCGCCGCGTTCATGTTGCGCTTCATGTAGCGCAGCGCCACGCGCGGACCGCTCGCCAGACGCCGCGCAAGGGCGAGGGTCTCTTCTTCCAGGCGGGCGTCGGGCACCACGCGGTTGACCAGGTTGAGAGCGAGCGCCTGCGCGGCATCCACGATGTCGGCCGTGTAATAGAGCTCGCGGGCCTTCGCGGTGCCCACGAGCTGGGTGAGGAACCACGACCCACCGAAGTCGCCGGAGTACCCCACGCGCGCAAAGGCAGTGGCGAAGCGCGCGCTGTCGGCCGCGATGCGCAGGTCGCAGGCGAGCGCCAGCGACAGTCCCGCCCCCGCCGCCGCCCCGCGCACCATGGCGATGGTGGGCTTGGGCATCTCGTGCAGCCAGCGGGAGACTTCCATGCGACGGCGCAGACCCTGGGCCTTGACCTCGAGGGTGCCGTCATCGAACTCGCGTCCCGCCGCCATCGCCTTGACGTCGCCGCCCGCGCAGAAGCCTCGCCCGGCGCCGGTGAGCACCACCACCCCCACGCCCTCGTCGGCGGCCAGCCGGGGCAGCGCCTCGAGGAGACCGTCCAGCATCGGTGTCGACATCGCGTTGAGGCGCTCCGGGCGGTTCAGCGTCAACACCGCCACGCCGTCCTTGATGGTTTCCAGCAGGTCGCTCATCCGGGCCTCCTTGAAAGCGCGGCCATCATACGCCCGTTGTTGATGGGGGGCCTCGAAGGGCCCCCCAAGCCCCCCTTTACGCTCGGCAGCCCCGGCAAAGCCGTGGCGCTCCTCGACGAGGGTGGGCGGAGCCGCACGCGTACAATACGCGGGCGATGGCGTTCACCCACGAGCTGTGGACGGCGATGGACCCGATGTACCAGGCGATCCTCCGCCATCCCTTCGTGCGGGGCCTCACCGACGGCTCGCTGTCCCGCGACGCCTTCCGCTTCTACGCGGTGCAGGATGCGCTGTACCTGCGCGAGTTCGCGCGCGCGCTCTCGGTGGCGGCCGCGCGCGCGCCGCGCGACGAGTGGATCATCATGTTCAACGAGCACGCGGCGGGTGCGCTCCGCGTGGAGCGCGCGCTGCACGAGAGCTTCTTCGCGGAGTTCGGCCTCACCGCCGACGACGTGGCGCGCACGCCGATGGCCCCCGCGAACCTCGCGTACACCAGCTACCTGCTCGCGGTCGCGTACGGCTCGCCCTTTCACGAGGCGGTGGCAGCGCTGCTGCCCTGCTACTGGATCTACTGGGAGGTGGGCAAGGCGCTCGAGCGCGCGGGGTCGGCCGATCCTTTATATGCGCGCTGGATCGCCACCTACGCGGCGGCGGAGTTCGGCGCCGTCGTCAAGGCCGTGCTCGACGCCGTGGACGCCGTCGCCGTGGAGCTGCGCCCCGCCGAGCGCGACGCCATGCGACGGCACGCCGTCGTCACCAGCCGCTACGAGTGGATGTTCTGGGACATGGGCCACCGGCTCGAGCCGTGGCCGCTGTGAGGCGGATCGCCCGCAGGCTGTGATCTCGGCGCGGCACCGTGTTTGTCAGCCTACCGACACTCGCCGCTCGCGTCTATTCCCTCTCCTGCGTGTAACTGGTCGATTCTTCGGCCCTGGTGCGCCCGCGCGGCGTTGGCATTGAAGTTGCCCCCTTGCTGGGCGGTTCGGATATGCGCCGGCAGTCCCCCCGTCGGCGGATCAAGGAGGTTTCACATGCGAGAAGTCCTCTCGCTCTCGACGTGGCGCTTATCTCACTGGCTGATCTTCCTGGGCTCGGCCCTGTACGTCACCACGTACGTTGGACTCATTCCGCCCGCTCACGACGTGATGTCGTGGCTGGCGAGCCGGCCCGAAGTGGTCCACGCCTTCCGCGAGCCGCACTTCGGCAGAGCCGACGCGCTGATCCTCGTCTTCTCGACGCTCTTTCTCGGCCCGCTCGCGCTGTTGATCGGGCTCGTCTTCCTCGTGTTCATCATGGCCGTGCTCGGCGGCTTCATCATTCCCATGGTGCGCTGGTTCAGCATGCCGGAATGGGTCGCGAACGTGCTCACCCTCGGCGTGATCACGGCCGCCGCCTACACGGGGCGGGACGTGTGGATGCCGAAGACGTTCTGGTTCTTCGGCCTGCTCGCCCGGGCCTGCCGTATCGTGCTCGCGTAGACCGCGTCAGCGGGCGCGGGCGGAGCGGGCCGAGCGCGCGGAACCTTCGAAGCCGGGCAGGATCGCCTTCACGAAGGCGTTCCTGACCAGGTTGATGATGACCTGCAGGGTGTTGGCCCTGGGGTCCTCGACGGGGCCCGAGATGTCGGCGACGGTGGCGACCTCGTCGCGCTTGCGGTTCTTGAAGATCTTGGCCGCCACGTCGACGGCGCGCTCCTTCAGCTTCTGGCCGAGCTTCTTGTCCGCGTCCTGCGTGCGGTCGAAGACGTCGAGATCACGGAAGAGCGGCTTCACGTAGCCGTTGACGCGGCCGTTCTTGACGTTGATCTCGGTGAAGACGGAGAACACGCCGGAGGCGACGTCGACGTTGCCGTGGGCGCGCAGCAGGTCGTTCATCGTCTTCATGTCGGTGTTCTCGATGCGCGCGTCGATCGCGAAGTCGGGCCCCTTCACTTCGGGCCGCAGGATCGCCTTCACCGCCGTGTCCCCGCTGCCCATGAAGCGGCCCTTGAGCGTGGCCACCGCCTCGCCCTCCGTGCGCTGGTTGCTGAAGTTACGCAGCGTGATGTCGGCGCCGGCGAGGAAGACGCGATACTCCGGCCGCGCGTCCTTGTTCACGAAGCCGAACGTCGAGCCCGCCACCCGCACCTCCCGCGCCTTGAGGTGGACGCCGGGGTCGTTGCTGACCTCCTTGGCGGCCTGCGCCGTTTTCCTGGCGGCATCCTTGGCCACCTCCGCCGTACGCTTGCGGTAGATGTACTTCGCCTGCAGACCGTCCACGCTCACCTCTTCGAGATCCACCACCTTCACACCGGGCGCGTACTCGATCTCGCCGCCCCCGCTGAGGACGCCCTTGCGCACCACGAGGTTGTAGCGGGCGAGGACGGGGGTGAAGTAGTCGAGATCGATCTTCGTGAGCTCGACGCGGCCCTTCACGCCCGCGTGCGGCTCCGCGAGGAAGTCGGCGTGGCCGTCGATGAGGGCGCGGCCACGATCGAATACCACCGCGTCGAGATGGAGCGGGGAGGGATAGACGCCCGCCTTCGACTGCACGTTGCGGATGTCGTGGGCGACGGCGTTGAGCTTCGTCAGCGCGAGCGGCCGTGTCTGGCCTTCCTCCACGTACGTGAAGGCGCCGTTCTTCACCCTCACCTCGTTCATCTTGAGGGGGTAGACGGCCTGCAGCGCGTCCTGCCAGCCGCGCGCCTGCACGGGCACGTCGTCCTCCGACTCCCGCGCGAGGTGCTCGCGGTTGATGTGGATGACCGGTTCGTCGAACTCGAAGTCGGCCACCACGCGCCCGAAGAGCAGCGCCCACCACTGCACGCTCGCGCCCAACTGCTTGATCCGCAGCACGGGCGGATCCGGGTTGGTGTCCTGGACGAGCACGACGTCCTCGAGGTCCCACGAAAACCCGATGAGGTGGAAGTCCAGCCGGTGGATGGACGCCGTATAGCCATCCAGCCGCGCGTTCACCTCCCGCTCGATGTACCGCCGCAACGGCTCATCGACCAGAAAGGACACCAGCACCGCGAGCACGAGGATCGAGAGAAGGACGCCGACCACCCACTGCCAACGCCTGCTCAACCCCGCGCCCGCTCTCCACGGCATACGCATCCCGACTACGTCAGAGCAACGGCGGTGCCACCGAGCAGCGGCGGGCGGGAGCCGATAATCGAGGAGCGTCGCGGCTCCGCCGCGGCGCTGCAGAGCGCCGGGGGGCTTGGGGGGCCCGCTCCGGGCCCCCCATTCAACTGATCACCCGATCAGGTTGAACTCTTCCTGGTAGCGGAGGAGCCATTCGGCCTGGTCAGGGTCGTCGTCATAGTCGTGGGTGGGCAGGGCGGCGGTGGTGGCGATTTCCGGGGGCAGCGGGCCGCACACTCCGGTCACCATGTTGTACTCGAGACGGACGGCCCACACCTCGTTGCTCTGCTGGTGGCGCCACAGCTGGTACGTCGTCACGAGGTCCATCGGGTCCTTTCACTCACAGAAGATCGCGGATGGGCAAGGCCAGCGTCTCGACGACGCGGTCGCGGAGCGGCCGCGCACGCCACGTCTCATAGTCTACACGGGCGGCGTGCTTGAGGTCCTCGGCGAAGACGTGGTCGAGGCGGCCGGCGATGGCCCGGTCGTAGACGACGAGGTTCATCTCGTCGTTGAGCGCGAACGACCGGTTGTCGACATTGGTGGAGCCCACCGTCGCCCACTCGCCGTCCACCACCATCGTCTTGGCGTGCAGCAGGCCGGACCGGTACTCGTGGATCCGGATGCCGGCCAGCAGCAGGGGACCGAAGCCGCGACGGCTGGCCTGGCGCACGAGGTTGTGGTCGATCTCGCCGGGGACGAGCACGGTGATCCGCACGCTACGGCGGGCGGCTTTGAAAAGCGCCTCCTCCATCGTCCTGTCGGGAACGAAGTAGGGATTGGTCATGTTGATGGTGCGCCGGGCGCCGGCGATGGCGAGCAGGTACATGGTGTACACGTCGAAGCTGCCACCGACGGGCGAGCTGCGCACGACCTGCGCCCGCACCCCGCGCGGAACGGGGTCCGCGCCGGGGAACTGGGCGCGGCCGCCGAGGACGATGCCCGTCTCCGTGCGCCAGCTGTCCGCGAACGTCCCCTGCAGGAAGGCCACGATGGGACCGCGCACGCGCGCGTCGGTGTCACGCCACTGGCCCTTCGTGCGGCCGTCGCCCATCCATTTGGCGCTCACGCCGGAGCCGCCCGTGAAGCCGACGCGGCCGTCCACCACGAGCACGCGCCGGTGGTTGCGATAGTTGAAGCGGTGCAGCGCGGCGCGGCTGACGGGCCGGAAGTGCTCCACGCGGCAGCCCGCGCGCCGCATGAGATCGATGTGTTCCGTGGGCATGGCCAACGTGCCGACGGCGTCGAGGAGCAGGTTGACGGCCACGCCGGCGCGACAGCGCTCCGCGAGCGCCTCGGAGATGTCGCGCGACACGGGGCCGTCCGCCCAGGAGTACTGGGCGTAGTTGATCGTCTCGCGCGCGCCACGAATCTCCTTGAGCATGGCCGGGAAGAACTCGTCGCCGTTGAGCAGCAGATCCACGGTGTTGCCCGCCACCACGGGCGCGCCCGTGTGCGCCTCCACGGTGGCGACGAAGGCCGGCTCGCCGATGGCCTGCTCGGGGAGCACCACGTGCGGCTCGGGCCGCGCGCAGCCGGCGACGAGGGCGCCGACAACCACGACGCAGGCGAGGGCGTAGACGAGCGAACGGCCGGAAACAGACCCGTGCATTGAGTTCCTCCTTCAGAAGTTGCAAGATCCGTGTCAGCGTCCGTGGCCTCTTGAAGACATCATCATGGAGGATTCCTGACGATGCTGGCTGCCCGACTCATGCTCGTCCTCACGCTGGCGGCGGCGGCGCTGCCCCTGCCGGCCGGGGCCCAATCATCGCGGATGGTGCGCGTCGACGTCCAGTTCCAGCATACCGGGGTGCAGAGCGGTGAAGGCGTGCAGGGGCGCGGCGGGGTGATCATCACCGAGCGCGGCAGCGTGCGCCCGCGAGGCCGCATCGGGGCCGGCAGCACGGACACGCGCACGCGGCACTCCACCGCGATCTTCACACTCGTGCAGGACGGCGGCGAGTCCACGCTCACGGTAGCCACCCAGGTGCCGTACCCGCAGCTGGCGTTCTACCGGGACTATGCCACGGGGGCGGGCCACCTGGTACGCGGCATCGTGTTCAGGGACGTCGGAACGTCGCTGAAGGTGCGGGCGAACCTTTTACCGGGCAATCAGGTGCGCGTGCGCCTCACCCCGAGCATCAGCTGGCTGTCCGCCGACGGCTCCGGCGCCATCGAGTTCACGGAGGCCGCCACCGAGGTGATCGTCGCCAGCGGCCAGCCGCTCGTCATCGGCGGCTCCACCACGCAGACGCACGCCGTCACGCGGGAGATCCTCGGCATCGGCGCCCGCGACGGCAGCAGCGCGACGACCGTGATCCTCACCGCCACCGCGCAGTAGCGCTTCGTCGCCGCGCGGCCGCCTTTCATCCCGCCGTTCGGGCCTTTCGTCCGATTGCCGTCGACCGCACGGCGATCCCGACGCATCGTGGTCTCAGCCGAGGCAACGGCCGCACGACGGCGCCCGGCGTATTGCGCGACCACGGTCGCCCCCCTTCGGGGATCACGAGGCGCGACGAAGGAGGATCACATGATCGATTCCGTCAACATGACCGACCGGGCTTCGTCACTGCTTTCGGGAGGTGCTGAGATGATGCGACATCGCTTGTCGGGCAGCCGGCTCATGTGCGCGGGCCTGATCGTCACCGTCATCGGCGTCGCCCTCGGCCTGATGGCGACCTACGACATTCCCCGGCACTGGACGACGGCCGCGGTGGGAGCGGCCGTGCTCCTGGGCGGCGCCCTGCGCCACATGCTCGTGGGCGGTGACGCCACCGACGGCGGCCGGCGCCCGAGGTAGGCCGCGGCCTGCCGCGCGCGAGCATCGCCGCTTGATAGGATGACGCCGTGAACCCGCCGCCCGCGGTGCGCCGGCTGTGTCGCCCCTACTGGCTCCGAGTCGGTGGCGTCACACTGGCGGCCGCGGTCGCGGTCACGGCGGCGTTCGCGCTGGCGGGATCAGCGCCGGTGCTCACGACCTTCCAACACGCGCTCGTGCACTCCCTCGTCATGGGCGGCCTCACGGGCGCCGTGCTGCCCTGGGTGATGCGCCGCCGGGGGGGCGGCAGCCTCCTCGCGCGGTGGAGCGTGCTCGTTGCCGTCCTGCTGGCCCTGGCGGCGGCCGGCACCGCCATCGCCTGCGCGCTGGTCAGCCTCGTGGACACGCGCCGTACGGCGGGGGCGTGCGTGAGCGCGGATCTCTGGATCAACGCGCTCATGGTGGCGACCATCGGCGTGGGCATGATCCTCTACGAAGCCCAGCGCGCGCGGCTGGACGCCATGACCCTCGAGCTGCGCACCAGGGAGCTCGAGCACGAGCGGGCCCTCACCATGGCACTGGAGGCTCGCCTCGCCACGCTGGAGTCGCGCCTGCATCCGCACTTCCTCTTCAACACGCTCAACGCCATCTCTGCGCTCATCCACGACGATCCCGACCGCGCCGAGCGCACGGTGGAGCGGCTCGCCGCCCTCCTGCGCTTCTCGCTCGATGCCACGCAGGAGGGTGTGATCCCCCTCGGCCAGGAGCTCAAGATCGTCGCCGACTACCTGGAGATCGAGCACACGCGGCTCGGTGAGCGCCTCTCCTACGCCGTGAAGGTGGACCCCGCCGTGGAGACGTGCGCCATCCCGCCGCTGGCGGTGCAGACGCTCGTCGAGAACAGCATCAAGCACGCGATCGCTCCGCGGCCGCACGGCGGGCAGGTCAGGGTGGAGGCGTCGGAGGCCGGCGACCACGTCGTCCTCGGCGTGTGGGACGACGGACCCGGCTTCACCGCCGCCGACATCCGGCCCGGGCACGGGCTCGAAAACCTCCAGGCCCGGCTCACGGCGCGCTTCGGCGCCTCCGCCCGCCTGGCCATCGAGCGTCACGCAGGCGGCACGCTCGTCACCGTGTCCCTGCCACGCGTGGGCAGCCGCGGGCGGTGACGGCGGCACTCCCGCTGCGCGCGTTCCTCATCGACGACGAGCCGCTCGCGCTCAAGCGACTGGCGCGCATGCTCGAGGCCACGGGCCGCGTCGAGATCGTCGGGCGCGCGACCGATCCCGAGCGCGGCCTCGCCCAGGTGACGGCGGAGCCGTTGGACGTGATCTTTCTCGACATCCACATGCCGGGGCTCAGTGGCTTCGAGGTGGTGGAGCGGCTGCCGAGGGGCCCGCTGGTGGTCTTCATCACGGCGTACGACCAGCATGCGGTGCAGGCGTTCGAGCTCAACGCCGTCGATTACCTGCTCAAGCCCGTGGAGCGGGCACGCCTCGATCGCACGCTCGATCGCGTGGCGAGCCGGCGCGATGAGCCGGGTGGCGGCGACTGGCGTCAGACGCTGGAGCGCCTCGCCCAGCATCTGCGCGCCTCCCCGTTTCTCGACCACCTCGCCTCGCGCGTGGGCGATCGCGTGCAGCTGGTGGCGGTCGACGAGGTCACGCACGTCTTCGCGCGCGACCGGGGCACCTACGCGGCCACGGCGGCCAGGGAGCACCTGCTCGACGTGACGCTGGCCGACCTCGAGCGCAAGCTCGATCCCGCGCGATTCCTGCGCATCCATCGCGCCACCCTCGTGAACGTCCGCTGGATCGGCGAGCTGCACTCCGATGTCGGGGGCCGGCTCCTGCTCCGTCTCAAGGACGAGCGGCGCACCGGGCTCGTCGTCTCACGGGACCGCGTGCGCGCGGTCAAGGAGCGTCTGGGCCTGGTGTGACTCCCATCAGCGCGATGCGGGGCGGGCTTTGAGGGTGAGGGCCACGCCGATGGTGGCGACGGTGAATGCGAGGACGGCAGGCAGGAGTCGGGGGTAGCGCGTGGCGAGGAGGCCGCTGAGGAAGGGGGCCGAGGAACATCCCGCCGTCGACGACGACGCGGTAGAGCGACAAGCGCCACGCCACGCGCGGCGAGGATGTCACCGCTCTCAGGACGCCGAGCGGCAGCATCCAGCCCGCCATGCTCAGGCCGAAGAGCACGCACCCGGCCTGCAGCATCGGCAGCGTGGTGCCGAATCCGATGGGCGCCATGGCGGCGGCGAAGACCACGAGGATGGCGCCGAGCACGCGCGCTGTCCCGCGCCGGTCGGCGAGCGCGCCCACCGGCAGCAGGGTGAGGATGTCGGTCGCCTGCGCGATCATCAGCGTGCGCGCGATGGCCCCCCAAACCCCCCAAACGCTCGGCAGCACCCCGGCAAAGCCGTGGCGCTCCTCGATATTTCGAGAGGGCTCCTAGCCC
>CAYQQT010000122.1:0-9023 GCA_964419375.1 uncultured bacterium | reverse complement strand
CGGCGCCGCGAGGTCGAGCTTCGGCCGGCCGCGCCGCTACCCGCCGCGGATGACCAGCCCGGCGCCGAGCAGCGCGAGAAAGGCCAGCACCACCCGGTTGAAGGCCTGCTGCTCGAGCCGGTCCTGCACGCGCAGGCCGAGCGCGAACCCGCCCAGTCCGACGAGGGTGAGCGCCACTGACGCGCCCAGCACCGGCCACGTGAGCAGGCCGAACCACGCCACGCTGCCGAGCTGCACGAGCTTGTAGACCATGAAGCTGAAGGCCACGGACGACACGAACTCCGCCTTCGCCAGCCGCAGCGAATAGAAGTAGATGATGACCAGCGTGCCCGGCACGTTCGTCACGCCCCCCACCACGCCCCCGACGAATCCCGCCACGGGCGACATCCACGGCTCCCAGCCCGGCGGCAGCCGCGGCGAGAAGCGGGTCGCGTTGAGCACCACGAAGAGCAGCACGAAGGCGCCGAGGATGACGAGCAGCCTGCCCGGCGGCAGCATCACCAGCAGCTTCGTGCCGGCGATCATGCCGACGGCGCCGAAGACGACAAGCGAGGCGAACCGCCGCACCGTCACCACGGGCGCGCCGCCGCGCACGAACTGGATGGTGTCCATGACGATGTTGGGCACGATGAGCAGCGCCACCGCCGTCTTGACGTCGATGAAGAGCGCGAGCAGCGGCGTGCCGAGGGTGGGGAACCCGAAGCCGATGGCGCCCTTGATGAAGGCGGCGAGCAGGACGGCGGCCGTGGCGAGGATCGGCGTCATGGCGGCGAGCATCGTACCCCGGAAATCACGGCCGCGACTTGACACTCCCCGCGTTCCGCTGGACCCTGTGGCGTCATGCGCCTCACGGACCGCGAAACCCGCATGCGCGCGGGAGAGCTCGGCGCCGCCGCGCGCACCGCCATCGAGCAGCAGATCGCGGTGGGCGACTTCTTCGAGGCCGAGCGCTTCGTGCCCGTCACCAACGTCCACATGATGGGCGACATGGAGGTGATGGGCGACGCCGGCTTCGCCTTCATCGCCTCGCTCGTCACCGAGGGCGCGCGCTTCACGGTCCCCGTCACTACCAACGCGCGCTGCGTCGATTTCGAGCGCGCCGTGGATGTGCGCCAGGATCCCGTCCTCGTGACGCGCGAGCGCGCCCTCGTCGCCCACCTGCGCGCCCTCGGCGCCATGCAGGTCGACACCTGCATCAATTATCAAACCGTCTATCAGCCCCAGCGCGGCGAGCACCTCGCCTGGGGCGACACCGGCACCGTCATTTGGGCGAACTCCGTCGCGGGCGCGCACACGAACTACGAAGCGGGTCCCGCCGCCGTCGCCGCCGGGCTCACCGGCCTCACGCCCGCCTACGGCTATCACCTGCGCGCGCAGCGCCGCGGATCGACCCGCTTCGAGCTCCGGTGCGCGCCCGCCGACTACGCGGACTGGGGCGCCGTGGGCGGCATCATCGGGCGGCGCACGCTCGACTACTGGACCGTGCCCGTGGTGACCGCGCCTCCGGTCGCGCCGAGCGGCGACGACCTCAAGCATTTCGGCGCCGCCCTCGCCTCCTACGGCTCCTGCGCGATGTTCCACATGGTGGGCATCACGCCCGAAGCGCCCGACGAGGCGGCGGCCTTCGCCGGGCGGCCGCCGGCGGCGTCGCACGTCATCGACGATGCCGCCCTCGCCGCGTTCTATCGCACGTACCCGGAGGACCGCGCCGAGATCGATCTCGTCGTGTTCACGGCGCCGCAATTGTCGGTGCTCGAGCTGCGGCGCCTCGTCGAGCTGCTGCGCGGGCGGCGGGTGCACCCGAACACCGCGCTGCTCGTCACGACGAACTTCGCCAACCGCGAGATGGCGGCGCGGCTCGGCTACGTGAAAGCGCTCGAAGACGCGGGCGGCCGCGTGCTCTCCGGCGTGTGCTGGTACATCATGGAGCCCGCGAAGATGGCGGCCTCGTTCGGCTGGAAGAACGTCCTCACCAACTCCGCCAAGCTGGCCAACATCATTGCCGGGTACCGCCTGCACCCGATCCTGCGCCCCACGGAGGCGTGCATCGAGGCGGCCGTGAGCGGCCGGCTCCCCGACTCCGCGCGCCTGGCGTGAGCGCCGTCCTCTCCGCGCCGCGCGGCTTCGGGCCCGACGTCGAGGCGGAGATCGTGCTGTCGAAGGACACCTTCAGCATCCGCTACGACATGGACCGCGAGACAGGCGTCATCTCGCGGCGCGGCCACGCGCTCGAGGGCCAGTCGCTGGCGGGCAAAATCGTCTACTTCCCGGCCGTGCAGGGCGGCGTGGCCGCCGGCTGGGCGTTCCTGGCGCTCGTCCATCGCCGCGTGGCGCCCGCAGGCGTGCTCTTCGGTCGTACAAATCCCGTCATGATCCAGGGGCTGGTCCTCGCCGGCATTCCCACCATGCACCGCGTGAGCCCCGACCCCTTCACCGTCCTCAAGACGGGCGACCGCGTGCGCATGTCGCCGTCTCGCGGCGTCGTGGAGCGGGTGGCCGCCCCCGCGCGCTGACCGATGCCGATCAAGACCGATCCCCGCTTCGTGGGGCGCGCGTGGATCACGCCCGACACGCCGGTGGTGGCGGGCGCGTACGGCACGTGGACGTTCACCTACGAGGTGGGCGCGTACGGCTACGACGAGCGCGCGCGCCTCAAGATCGCCTCCCGCTTCGCCTCCGACTGGGGCCGGCCGCAGTTCACCGATCCGCGCGCCGCCAGCTACACGACGGTGCGCCTCGAGAGCCGCTGCCCCACCGCCGTCGCCTCCCTCGCCTGGGAGCCGCGCGGCCAGGTGCGGCCGTGGTTCAAGTGCCTCGTGGCCTCCGTCGCCGACGGCTCGCTCTATCCCGGCGACCGCCTCCACATCACGCTGGGCGACACCGCGGGCGGCGGGCCCGGCTCGCGCGCGCAGACGTTCCGCGAGAAGGGCTGCGAGTGGCGGTTCTTCGTGGACCCCTTCGGCACCGAGCTGTACGAGGCGCTCGCCGGCTCGCCCGTGATGGACATCGTGGGCGGAAGCCTGCACCGGCTGGTGGCGGTGGCGCCGACGACGGTGCGGCGGGGAGAGCCCTTCGACGCGCTCGTGAAGGGCGAGGACGTGTGGGGCAACCCGTGCGAGCGTTTCGAGGGCGAGGTCGTCGTCACGGCCGCGGGCACGCCCATCGAGGGGCTGCCGCGCACGCTGCGATGGAAGAGCGGCGAGCCGGCCGTGCAGCGGCTGGAAGGCCTGCGCCTCGGCGCCGCCGGCACGGAGAGCCGCGTGGCGGCCGCACACGGCGCGCACCGCGTGGAGTCCAACGTCGTACGCGCGCTGCACGCGGCGGAGCCGAAGACGTTCTGGGGCGATATCCACGGCCAGACTCGCGCCACCGTGGGCACAGGGACGATCGAAGAGTACTTCGCGTTCGGCCGTGACATCGCGCTTCTCGACGTGATGTGCCACCAGGCCAACGACTTCCAGGTCACGGAGAGCGAGTGGCAGCGGCTGCGCGCGCAGATCGACCGCTTCCATGCCGATGGCCGGTGCGTGATCTTCGTGGGCTACGAGTGGTCCGGGATGACGCCGGGCGGAGGCGACCGCAACGTCATGTTCCGCGGCGACGTGGCCTCCCTGCACCGCTCGTCCCACGCCGAGGTGGACGACATGACCGACGCCGCCACCGACTGCTTTCCGGTGACGGAGCTCTTCGCGCAGTTCCGCGGACGCGACGACGTCATGCTCATTCCGCATATCGGCGGCCGCTACGCCGACATCGTCGGCTTTCACGATCCCGCCCTCGAGCCGCTCGTCGAGATCTACTCCGACTGGGGGCGCTTCGAATGGCTCCTCGAGGACGCCCTGCGCGGCGGCTACCGCGTCGGCGTCGTCGCCAATTCCGACGGCCACAAGGGCCGACCGGGCGCGAGCCACCCCGGCGCCTCGCAGTTCGGCGCCTACGGCGGTCTCACCTGCGTGCTGGCGGAGTCGCTCACCCGCGAGGCCGTCTTCGACGCGCTGAAAGCGCGCCGCTGCTATGGTGTGACGGCCGCCCAGCGCATCCACGTCGAGCTCGCGGTGAACGGGCTGCCCATGGGCGCGGAGGGGCGCGCCTCCGGCCCCGTGCGCCTCGCAGGCCGCGTGGTGGGCACGGGCCCCGTCGAGCGCGTCGACGTGTTTCGGGGGTTGCAGCTGGTGCAGACAATCACGCCCTACAGCGCGCGATCGTTCGAGAGCAGCCGACGCTACCGGATCGCGTGGGCGGGGTCGCGCGTGCGCGGCCGCGACCGCCTCACGCCGTGGGACGGCTACCTGGAGCTGTCGGAGGGGCGCATCGAGGCGGCGGAGCCCTTCGCGATGGAGAACCCGGAGAAGGGCATCACGAAGCGGGCGGAGCGCCGGATCGACTGGATCTCGAACACGACCGGAGACGACGACGGCGTCGACGTGACGCTGACGGCGCCGCCGTCGGCGGTGCTCCGTTTCCGTACCCCGGTCATCGCGCTCGACGTGCCCCTCGCCGACCTCGCGGACGGCGCCACGCGGACGTTCCCGGCCGGCGGCGTCGATCTGCGCGCCTTCATGCGCCGCCTGCCCGGTCGCGATGTGACGCGCGAGATCATCGTGGACGTCACGGACACCACGCCGCCCGCCGGCGCCTGCGCCGCCTACTGGATCCGCGTGACACAGGAGGACGGCGCGCAGGCGTGGACGAGCCCGGTCTACCTCGACGTCGAGTGACGCGCCTGTAATTCAGGCGGAAGGACTGAGCGCTTCCAGCAGCACTTCAGCGGGGTGCTTGGCACGACGGCCCGCGAGGTGCTCGATCTGCTGGCGGCACGACACGCCGGGGGCGATGACTTCAGTGTCCGCGGACGCCGCTTTCACGGCGGGCGCCAGGCGGCGGTTCCCGAGGGCCACCGACACGTCGTAGTGCTCGCGCTCGAAGCCGAACGAACCCGCCATGCCGCAGCAGCCCGAGTCGACTTCGCTCACCGTGTAGCCCGCCCACGTGAGCACTCGCACCGTGGGCGCCGTGCCCACGATGGCCTTCTGGTGGCAGTGACCGTGCAGCAGCGCCTTGCGCCCGTGGGTGGCGAAGGACAGCTCGAGACCCCGCTCGCGCTCCTGAAGCAGAAATTGCTCGAGCAGCAGGCTGTGCGCGGCCACGACGCGCGCGTCGTCGGTGCGCAGCAGGTCCACGTACTCGTCGCGCAGCGTGAGCAGGCACGACGGCTCCAGGCCCACGATCGTGATGCCGCGCTTGGCATACGGGGCCAGGCGCGCCACGTTCCAGGCCGCGTGCTCGCGCGCCTGGGTGAGCATGCCCTTGGAGATCATCGGACGCCCGCAGCACTTGCGGTCCACGAGCACGACGCGGTAGCCCGCCTTCTCCAGCAGCGCCACCGCCGCCCGGCCGATGCCGGGCGCATTGTAGTTCACGAAGGTGTCGTGGAAGAGCACGACGTCGCCGCGCGGCGCCTCCGCCCGCGCGCCGCGCTTGCCGAACCACGCCTCGAAGGTCTCGTCCGCAAAGGCCGGCAGCGGACGGCGGCGGTCGATGCCGGCCACCTTCTCGAGCAGCCACCGGCTGGTCGGAAGGTTCGAAAGCCAGTTGGACAGCCCGGGCACGAGGGCCCCCACGCGGTTCAGGCGCGCGATGCCCCCGAAGAGCCGGTTGCGCAGGGGCAGGCCGTGCTTCTGGTAGTAGTGATGCAGGAACTCGTACTTCATCTTCGCCATGTCCACGTTGGCCGGGCACTCCGCCTTGCAGCCCTTGCACTCGAGGCAGAGATCCATCACCTCGTAGAGCCGGCGGCCCGTGAACTCGGAGGGCGGCAGCGCGCCCGAGAGGACGGCCCGCAGCGCGTTGGCGCGGCCCCGCGTCGAGTGCTCCTCGTCGCGCGTGACCATGTAGGACGGGCACATCGTGCCTTCCAGGCTCTTGCGGCACGCGCCCACGCCGTTGCACATCTCCACGGCCGCCGCGAAGCCGCCGCGCTCGCTGAAGTCGAGCAGCGTCCTGGGCTCCCACGTCTTGTACGTGGCGCCGTAGCGGAGATGCTCGGTGACGCCTGGGGAGTCGACGATGTTGCCGGGGTTCAGCCGGTTCTCGGGGTCGAAGGCATGCTTGAAGCGGCGAAACGCCTTCATGAGCGTGGCGCCGTACATGCGCTCGAGGAAGGGGCTGCGCGCGCGCCCGTCGCCGTGCTCGCTGGAGATGGTGCCGCCGAACTCGATGACGAGCTCGGTGATCTCGTCCGCGATGGCGCGCACCTGCTCGAGGCCGCGCGCGGTCTTGAGGTCGATCACGGGGCGAATGTGCAGGCACCCCACCGAGCAGTGGCCGTAGTAGGCGCCGGTGACGTCGTGGCGCGCGAAGATGTCGCGGAAGCGCGGCACGAAGCGCGCGAGGTGCTTGGGATCGACGGCGGTGTCCTCCACGAACGCGATGGGCTTCTTGTCGCCCTTCATGCCCAGGAGCAAACCGAGCCCGGCCTTGCGCAGCTTCCAGATCGACTGCTGCTCGCCGGCGTCGAAGGCCACGTGGGCGGCGTAGCCGAAGCCCTCGCGTTGCCGGCGCGCGTCCAGCGCGTCGATCTTCGATCGCACCTCAGCGTCGGTGTCCCCCGCGTACTCGACGATGAGGATCGCCCCGGGATCGCCCTGCACGAAGCCCATGCGCGTAGACTGCTCGATGTTGTTGCGGGCGAGGTCGAGGATGAGCTTGTCCGTCAGCTCCACCGCGTAGGGGCCCGTCTGCAAGATTGACTGCGACGACTCCAGCGCCTCCTGGATGTCCCGGTAGTGGATGACCTCCAGTGCGGTCTTCTTCGGCCGCCGCACGAGCCGCACCTTCGCCTCGAGAATGGTGAGCAGGGTGCCTTCGGAGCCCACGACGACCCGCGCCATGTTGAGGGGGCCGTCCTTGACGAGCTCGTTGAGGTTGTAGCCCGCCACCCGGCGCCAGTGCTTCGGATAGCGGGCGCGGATCTCGCCCTCGTACTCGTCGCGGATGGCCCGCATCTCCCGATAGATGTCGCCCTCGAGGCCCGTGACCCGGCACTTCGCGGCGAACTGGTCTTCGGTGACCTCGCCGAAGACGACGCGGGTGCCGTCGGCGAGCAGCGCCGTCATCTCGATGACGTGCTCGACGGTGAGGCCGTACGCGATGGAATGCGAGCCGCCGGAGTTGTTGCCCATCATGCCGCCGAGGGTGGCGCGGTTCGACGTGGAGGTGTCGGGGCCGAAGAGCAGGCCGAGCGGCCTCACATGAGCGTTCAGCTCGTCCTGCACGAGGCCGGGCTGCACGCGCGCCCACAGCTCCTCGGTGTTGACCTCCAGCACGCGGTTGAGGTGCCGCGAGAAGTCGATCACGAGCGCGTGGTTCACCGTCTGGCCCGTGAGCGACGTGCCGCCCCCGCGCGAGAGGAGCGCCACCTGCCGCGTGCGCGCCAGCTCCACCACCGCCTGCACGTCATCGGCGTCGCGCGGGATGACAACGCCGATGGGTTCCACCTGGTACATGGAGGCGTCGGTCGAGTAGAGGAGCTTGGAGGCGGGATCGAAGCGCACGTCACCGCGGACGACGCGGCGAAGTTCGTGCTCGAGGTCGTTCACGTCCGCTATTATACGCATGTGCGACGATGGCTCGCGGTGCTCGGTGTGCTCCTGGCGCTCGCCGGTGGGGCGGAGGCGGCCCCCGCCGCGCCGGGCTTCCTGCTGCACCTGCTCGACGGCACCCCCTTCGACTCGCGCGACTCCATCGGCAAGCAGATCCTCGTGCTGCGCTTCCAGGCCTCCTACTGCAAGCCGTGCGTGAAGGAGTCGGCGGCCCTCAACCGCGTCGCCGAGCGCTATCGCGATCGCGGCGTGAAGGTCCTCGCCATCCACGTCCAGGACACGGTGCGCGACGTTCGCGCGTTCGCGCGCGCCCAGAAGGCCACCTACGCCATCGGGCTCGACCCTCGCCTGAGCGTCGGCAACCGCTTCGGCTTCCGCGGCGCCCCGTACACCCTCGTCATCGACCGCGGCGGCGAGATCGTGGCCAGCATGCACGGCGTCTCCGCCGTCTCCCGCCTGCCCCGCACCCTCGACGACCTCCTCCTCAAGAAGTAGTTAGGGCTTCAGCATCACCTTGATCGCGCGGTCTTCTTTCTTGTCGAAGATCGCGTAGCCTCTCGGGGCGTCCTCGAGGGGCATGGTGTGGGTGATGATCCGCGACGGCGTGAGCTTGCCGCGCTGGACGAGGGGCATGAGCGTGGTGATGTAGTTGCGGGCGTTGCAGATGCCCATCTTCAGCGTGAGGTCCTTGAAGAACGCCTCGCGGGCGGGAAAGCCCATGCTCGTCTCCACGTAGACGCCGACGGAGGACACCGTACCCGCGGCGCGCACGGCCTGGATCGCCTGCGTGAAGGGCGTCTCGTGGCCCACGCACTCGAGGACGACGTCGGGGCCGCGGCCGCCCGTGAGGCTGCGCAGCTGCTCGGCGGGATCGCCCTTGTCGAGGTGGACCGGCTCCGCCCCGAACTCGGCGGCGAGCTCGAGCCGATAGTCCACACGGTCGACGGCGAAGACGCGCGCGGGGCCGAAGAGCTGCGCGGACTGCATCGCGAGCAGACCCACGGGACCGGCGCCGAATACCGCCACCGTGTCGCCGGGACGGATGCCGCCGTTCTCGGCGCAGCAGTAGCCGGTGGACAGGATGTCCCCCAGGAAGATCGCGTCGTCGTCGGACATGTTGGCGGGCACCTTCTCGCACAGATGATCGGCAAAGGGCACGCGGATGCGCTCGGCCTGGCCGCCGCCGAAGACGTGGCCAAAGCGCCCGCCGAAGACGGCGCGCCCGGTCGTCGTGCACTGCGTCGGCAGGCGATTGCGGCACCACTCGCAGTGGCCGCACGACACGGAGAACGGCACCACCACGCGATCGCCCGCGCGCACGCCGCGCACGGCGGCGCCCGTCTCCTCCACCACTCCCATGAACTCGTGGCCCATCAGCGCGCCCGTCTGGATGAGCGCGCCGCCGCGCCCGTGGTACTGGTG
>CAYQQT010000121.1:0-9041 GCA_964419375.1 uncultured bacterium | reverse complement strand
ACAACCCGGTGCTGATCGGCGAGCCGGGCGTGGGCAAGACCGCCATCGTGGAAGGCCTCGCGCAGAAGATCATCAGCCACGACGTGCCGGACGTGCTCGTGAACAAGCGCCTGCTGCAGCTGGACCTGGGCGCTCTCGTGGCCGGCACCAAGTACCGGGGCCAGTTCGAGGAGCGGCTGAAGGCGGTCATGAAGGAGATCCGCCAGTCGGAGAACGTGGTGCTCTTTCTCGACGAGCTGCACACGCTCATCGGGGCGGGCGCCGCCGAAGGCGCCATCGACGCCTCTAACATGCTGAAGCCGGCGCTGTCGCGCGGCGAGATCCAGACCATCGGCGCCACCACCCTGGACGAGTACCGCAAGTACATCGAGAAGGACGGCGCCCTCGAGCGCCGCTTCCAGCCGGTGATCGTGAAGGCGCCCTCGGTGCCGGAGGCGATCGAGATCATCCGCGGGCTGCGCCACAAGTACGAGGCGCATCATCGAGTCAAGATCACGGAGCAGGCGATCAACGCCGCCGTGATGCTGGCGGATCGCTATATCACCGATCGCCAACTTCCGGACAAGGCCATCGACGTCATCGATGAAGCGTCCTCGCGCACGCGCCTCATGGCGCTCACGCCGCCGCCCGAGCTGAAGGAGATCGAGCGCGAGCTGGAGCGCGTGATTCGTGAGAAGGACCTTCACCTGGAGGCGCAGGAGTTCGAGAAGGCCGCTTCTCTGCGCGAAAAGGAGAAGGTCCTCCGCGGGCGGGACGAGGAGTTGAAGCGCGACTGGGAGAAGAACAAGGGCAAGGGCACGCAGTCCGTGGGCGAGGAGGACATCGAGTTCATCGTCTCCCGCTGGACGGGCATCCCGCTCTCCAAGCTCGAAGAGAAGGAATCCGCCAAGCTCGCGCGCATGGAAGACGCCATGCACGGGCGCATCATCGGCCAGGACGACGCGGTGAAGGCGGTGTCGCGCGCCATCCGCCGCTCGCGCGCGGGCCTCAAGGACGCCAGGCGGCCCGTGGGCTCCTTCATCTTCCTCGGCCCCACCGGGGTGGGGAAGACCGAGCTCGCCCGCGCCCTCGCCGAGTACCTCTTCGGCGACGAGAACGCGCTCATCCGCGTGGACATGTCGGAGTACATGGAGAAGTTCTCCGTGTCCCGCCTGGTCGGCGCCCCTCCCGGCTACGTCGGCTATGAGGAAGGCGGGTTCCTCACCGAGAAGGTGCGGCGCCGCCCGTACTCCGTGGTGCTCTTCGACGAGATCGAGAAGGCGCACCCGGACGTCTTCAACATGCTGCTGCAGGTGCTGGACGACGGCCGCCTCACGGACTCGCTGGGGCACGTGGTCGACTTCAAGAACACCATCCTCATCATGACGTCGAACCTCGGCACCAGCCTCATCGGCAAGCGCATCACGCCCGGCTTCATGCAGGAGGGCGACGACGCCACCTACGAGAAGATGAAGGACCGGGTGATGGAGGAGGTGAAGCGCGGCTTCCGGCCCGAGTTCATCAACCGGATCGACGACATCATCGTGTTCCACTCGCTCACGCTCGGCCACATCCAGCAGATCATCCGCATGATGATCGGCCGCATCAACAAGCAGCTCACCGAGAAGGGGATCGAGCTGGTGCTGACTCCGGCGGCGGAGGCGGCACTGGTGGAGAAGGGGTTCGACCCCACCTACGGCGCGCGGCAGCTGCGGCGCACCATCCAGAAGCACGTCGAGGATCCCCTCGCGGAGGCCATCGTCCGTGGTCAGGTGCCAGAGTCCGCGCGCATCGAAGTCGACGTGGAGGGCGTGAACTTCGTCTTCCGCGAGGCGCAGGCCGCCCACGCTCCTCTCGAGCTTGCTGAGCGCTGATCCACCGCCCGCGCGCGCCTGAAGGGCCGGTGACCACACTGGTGCGGGTCCGTCTGGCCCTCGTCATGGCCGCCGTCACCGTCTTTTCCTTCGTCCTCGCCGCCACCGCCCAGCAGCAGCCGCCCATCGTGGTGAAGGAACTCACGGTGGAGGGCAACCGCCGGGTGCAGGAGGCGGTCATCCTCGGACGGATCAAGACGGCGGTGGGCGCCGCCTTCAACGCCTCCCAGGTGTCCGAGGACGTCCGCTCCGTGTTCGCCCTCGGCTTCTTCGACGACGTCCAGCTGCGCGTGGACGATTTCGAGGGCGGCGTGAAGGTCACCTTCATGGTGACCGAGCGGCCCTTCGTGCGCGACGTCGAGTTCGTGGGCAACAAGCAGCTCACCACCACCGAGCTGCAGGACAAGATCGACATCAAGCTCGGCAGCGTGTACAACCCCGTCGATATCCAGCGCGCGCGCGAGAAGATGAAGGACACGTACGAGGAGAGCGGATACTTCGAGGTGCAGATCAGCCCCGAGGTGGAGAAGTTCAGCGACGGCGACGTGAAGGTGGTCTTCAACATCAACGAGGGCCGCCGGATCACCATCGACAAGATCGTTATCCACGGCAACACGGGGCTGAGCGACCGCCAGATCAAGAGCGCGATGACCACGCAGGAGCGGCAGTACTGGATCCTGCGCGGCACCGTGCAGCGCCAGCGTCTCGAGGAGGACATCGAGCGCATCGTCGCCCTCTACAACGACCACGGCTATATCCAGGCGCGGGTGGAGTCGCACGACATCGTGGTGGACCGCGACCGCGCGCGGGTGACCGTCACCATCGACGTCGTGGAAGGGCCGCAGTACCGGGTGGGCGAGATCAAGATCACGGGCGTGACGCTGTTGCCGGAGAGCGAGGTGCGCCGCCAGCTCAAGTTCAAGAGCGGTGACGTCTTCTCGCGCACCGCCCTGCGGGAGAGCGCCCGGCAGATCGCCGACCTCTACAGCACCATCGGGCGCGCCTCCGCCGACATCGTGCCGCGCACGGAGATGGTCGCCGGCAATCACGTGGCCGTCTCCCTCGACATCACGGAAGGTCCCGAGGTCTACGTCGAGCGCATCAATATCGCGGGGAATGTGCGGAGCGAGGACAAGATCTTACGGCGGGAAATCCCCATGGTGGAGGGCGACCTCTTCACCTCCCAGAAGCTGCAGCGGGCGCGGCAGCGCCTCGTCAACCTCGGGTATTTCGAAGCCGTCAACGTCACCACGCAGCCGGGCACCGACCGCACGCGCATCATCGTCAACGTCGACGTCACCGAGCGTCCCACCGGCATCTTCAGCATCGGCGGCGGCTATTCGTCCGTGGATTCCTTCGTGGGTACCATCGACCTGCGGCAGAACAACTTCCTCGGCCGCGGCTGGCAGGCCTCGCTCGCCATCCGCGCGGGCGGCACCAGCCAGCAGGGGATCCTCTCCTTCACGGAGCCGTGGCTCTTCGACCGCCCGCTCTCCGCCGGCTTCGACCTCTTCAACACGGCGCGACAATACACGGAGTACGACTACAACACGCTGGGCGGCGCGCTGCGGCTGAGCCATCCCTTCGCCGAGTACTGGCGCTGGCATCTGAGCTATCGGCTCACGCGCGACGAGATCGACGACGTCGCCCGCGACCTGTCGCCGGCCTTCCGGAGCGAGATCGGCACGCGCATCACCTCGCTCGTTTCCGGCGCCGTCACGCGCGACAGCCGCGACAACGTGATCGCGCCCACGTCCGGCGGCCAGTCGTCGGTGGTGCTGGACGTGGCGGGCCTGGGCGGTGACTCGCGCTTCGTGAAGGTCGTGGGCTCCACGTCGTACTTCAAACCCATCTGGTTCGACCACATACTGTCCGGGCGCGCCGAAGTGGGGCACGGCTTCGGGTGGGGGGACGAAGAGCTGCCCATCTTCGAGCGCTTTTACATGGGCGGCCCGAACTCCTTCCGCGGCGTGAAGAGCCGCAAGATCTCCCCCGTCGACGAGACGGGCACCCGGATCGGCGGCACCACGGAGCTGCTGGGCAACGTCGAGTACATCGTGCCGCTGCCGTTCAACCTGCGGGTGGCGGGCTTCGTCGATATCGGCAACGTGTACGGGTTCGGGACCAAGTTCGATCCCACGGACCTGCGGGAGGCGGTGGGCGCCGGCATCCGGTGGATCTCGCCCTTCGGTCCCATCCGGGTCGACTACGGGATCAACGTGGATCGCCGCAAGGGTGAGGATTTCGGAGCGCTCCATTTTTCGGTGGGTTCCCCATATTGAGGAGGGGCAGGATGAAGGGGACGGTTTTCGTGTCGCTGATGATGGCGGCGCTCGCGCTCGGCGGAGTGGCCTCGGCGCAGGCGCCGGCGGCGGTGCCGGCCGCGCAGACGAGTCGGATCGGCTTCATCGACGTGCAGCGGGTGCTGGCCCGCTCGGTGGCGGGCGTGGCCGCGCGCGAGCAGCTCGAGCGTGAGAAGGCCACCATGCAGAAGGAGATGGAAGGCAAGCGTCAGGAGCTCGAGAAGCTCCGGGACGAGCTGGAAAAGAAGGGGCCGCTGATGACGGCGGAGGCGCGCCGCGACAAGCAGGAGACCTTCGACCGCAAGCGGCGCGATGCCGCCCGCCTCGCCGACGACTTCCAGAAAGAGCTCGAGAAGAAGGAGCAGGGGCTCCTGCAGAGGGTCCTTCAGGACGTCTCCGGTGTCATCGAGAAGGTGGGCAAGGAGCGCGGCTACTACCTCATCGTCGAGAAGCGCGGCGCGGTAGTGCTGTACTCGGCCGCGGAGGCGGACCTCACGGACGAGGTCATCCGTGCCTACGATCGGGACGCCGGGACCAAGGGCAAGAAGTAACAGGCGATGGCCGGGTCGGCCGGGTTCACTCTCGGCGAGCTTGCCGCGGCGCTCGGGGCCACCCTCGAAGGCGATCCCGCCCGCGTCGTGACGGGGGTGGCGCCGCTCGCGAGCGCGCGCCCGGACGACATCTCCTTCCTGACCGATCCCCGCTACCGGGAAGCGGCGCGGGCCTCCCGCGCGGGCGCGTTCCTCACCCCGGTGGAGGCGATGGACCTGCCGGCGCCGGCGCTGCGGTGCGCGGCGCCGCAGCAGGCGCTCATCCAGCTCCTCACCCTCTTCCATCCCGAGACGCCCGCCAAGCCCGGCATCGACCCCGCGGCGGTGGTGGCGGCGGACGCGCATGTCGATGCCAGTGCCTGCGTGGGCGCGTTGACGGTGGTGGAAGCGGGCGCGCGCATCGGCGCCGGCGTGCGCCTCTACCCGCTCGTGTACGTGGGCGCCGGAGTGGAGATCGGCGAGGGCTGCATCATCTACCCGCACGTCACGCTGCGCGACGGCGTGCGACTGGGCCGGCGCGTGATCGTGCACCCGGGCGCGGTGCTCGGGGCCGACGGCTTCGGCTATGCCTTCCACGACGGGGCCCACCGCAAGATTCCGCAGGTGGGCGGCGTGCGCGTGGAGGACGACGTGGAGATCGGAGCCAATACCACCATCGACCGCGCCACCTTCGGCGACACCGT
The DNA here is from genome assembly GCA_964419375.1 of uncultured bacterium. Lineage (GTDB taxonomy): Bacteria > Methylomirabilota > Methylomirabilia > Rokubacteriales > CSP1-6 > JBBDXO01. Next base: position 3,651 of record CAYQQT010000121.1, on the reverse strand, counting down.
GGTCGGGCGCGGCACCAAGATCGACAACCTGGTGCAGCTGGGCCACAACGTCGAGGTGGGCGAGCACTGCATCATCGTCTCTCAGGTCGGCGTGTCGGGCTCCTCGCGTCTCGGCCGCGGGGTGGTGCTGGCGGGGCAGGTGGGCGTGGCCGATCACGTCACCATCGGCGACGGCGCGATGATCGGTGGCCGCTCGGGCATCGCCGCCGACGTGGCGCCCGGCGACAAGCTCCTCGGCACGCCCGCGCGGCCGATCCTCCAGGCCAAGCGCATCATGCTCGCCGAAGCCAAGCTCCCCGAGCTGCTGCAGCGCGTGCGCGTGCTCGAGCGGCGCCTGCAGGCGCTCGAAGGCACCCTTCCGCCAGGGGACGATGCCGGCGCCTGAGATCCACCCCACCGCCCTCGTCGATCCGCGCGCCACGCTCGGCGCCGGCGTACGCGTAGGCGCCTTCGCCATCGTGGGGCCGGAGGTCACGCTGGAGGCGGGGGTCGAGCTCGGCCATCACGTCGTCCTCGAAGGCAGGGTGGCGCTGGGCGCCGGCGTGAAGGTCGGCCACGGCGCCGTGCTGGGAGCGGCGCCGCAAGACTTGAAGTTCAAGGACGACACGCCTTCCGGGGTGCGCGTGGGGGCGGGCACCGTCATCCGTGAGTACGTCACCATCCACCGCGCCACGAAGCCGGAGACGTCGACGGAGATCGGGCGCGGCTGCCTGCTCATGACGATGTGCCACGTCGCGCACGACTGCCGTCTCGGCGACGGCGTCATCGTGATCAACTACGCGGGCATCACGGGGCACTGCGACATCGGTGACCGCGCCACCATCGGCGGCCTCGCCGGGCTCGTGCCGTTCACACGCGTGGGCACGCACGCCTACGTGGGCGGCTACAGCAAGTGCGTGGCGGACATCCCGCCCTATCTTCTCGTGGAGGGCATCCCGGCCACGGCGCGCGCGGTCAACGTCATCGGGCTGCGCCGCGCGGGCATGGACGCCGCCGAGCGCCGGCTGCTCCAGGACGCCTTCCGCATCCTCTATCGCAGCGGTCTGAGCCCCCGCCGGGCCACGGACCGCATCCGCGACACCCTGCCGGCGGCGGCGCCCATCACGGTGCTGCTCGACTTCATCGCGGGCTCGCGGCGGGGCATTTGCGCGGGCGATGATCCGGCAAGCGCAGAGGAGCCGGCCCCCGTGGCCGGGGAGGGCGAACGCTGATGGCGGTGATTCCCGCGCGCGCGGGCGTGGTGGGCACGGGTCACATGGGCCAGTATCACGTGCTCGCCTACGCGGAGCTGCCGGACGTCGAGCTGGTGGGCGTGGCCGACATCGATCCTGCGCGTGCCGCCGCCATCGCGGCGCAGTACGAGACCATCGCCTTCAGCGACCACCGCGAGATGATCGGGCGCGTGGACGTCGCCAGCGTGGCGGTGCCCACCGAGCAGCACTTCCACGTGGCGCGCGACCTCCTGGAGGCGGGCATCAGCGTGCTGATCGAAAAGCCGATGACGCCCACCATGGACGAGGCGCGCGAGCTCTTCTCGATCGCCACCCGCACGGGCTCGGTCCTGCACGTCGGCCACGTAGAGCGGTTCAACGGCGCCGTGGACGAGCTCAAGCAGATCGTCAAGGGCCCCATCCTCATCGAGTCGCGGCGCCTGGGGCCCTTCGTCCCCCGCGTGCAGAAGGACACGGTGATCATGGATCTCATGATCCACGACATCGACATCGTGCTCGCCCTGGTGGGCTCGCCCGCCCGGCAGCTCAGCGCCTGCGGCGCCTCCGTGCATTCGGACGTGGCCGACGTGGCGAGCGTGCAGATCCGCTTCGAGTCGGGCGCCATCGCCACCATCACGGCCAGCCGCGCCACCGAGGAGAAGATCCGCACCCTCGCCATCACGCAGCCCGACGCCTACATCGTGCTCGACTACACCGAGCAGGACATCCACATCTACCGGCGTGCCGCCCAGCAGTACACGATGAACCGCAAGTCCATCCGGTACTCGCGCGCCTCCTTCGTGGAGCACCTCAAGGTGCACCGCGACAACCCGCTCAAGCTCGAGCTGCAGCATCTCATCTCCGCCGTGCGCCGGCGCCGGGCGGGCGAGGCGGTGGAGGTCGTCCAGAACGAGGACCTGCGCTCGCTCGCGATGGCGCTCGAGATCGAGCGGATGATCCGCGACGGCGTCGCCGAAGTGTCGCTAGAACGGGACGCGCCGTGGAGCGCTCGCTCGGTCTGATCTGCGGCGCCGGCGTGTTGCCGGCGCTGATGGCGGAGCAGGCGCGGCGTCAGGGATGGCGCGTCGTGGCCTTCGCCTTTCCCGGCGCCTGCGGTCTCGATGCCCACGTCGACCTCGTGATTCCCAGCCGCGTGGGCGAGCTCGCCCCCGTGCTCGCCGCCCTGCAGGCGCAGAAGGTGGAGGGCGTGGCCTTCTCCGGCAAGTTCTGGATGTCCGACCTCCTGCGCGCGCAGGCGCCCGACGGCGTGCATGCGCGCATGGTCACGGAGGCGGGCCCGCTCGTCGATGCCAACATGACGGCGGTGGTGGTGGCGACGCTCGGCTCGCTCGGCATCACGCTCCTCGACCAGCGCGCGTTCCTCGGCGAAGGGCTGGGCGGGACCGGCTGCTGGTCGCGCCGGCAGCCTACGGCGGAGGAGTGGACCGACATCCGCCGCGGCTTCGCGGTGGCGCGAGCGCTCGCCGACGCCAGCGTGGGGCAGACGGTCGTCGTGAAGGGCGGCGCCGTGAGCGCGGTGGAGGCGATGGAAGGCACGACCGAGGCCATCCGGCGCGGGACGGCGCTGAGCGGTCCGGGCGCGGTGGTGGTGAAGTCGGTGGCGCGCGCGCACGACTTCCGCTTCGACATCCCCACCGTGGGCACGGAGACGATCGAGGCGGCGGCGGCGGGAGGTGCTCGGGTGGTGGCCGTGGAAGCCGGCCGCGTGTTCCTCCTCGATCGCCCGGCCACCGCACGCCGCGCCGACGCCGCCGGCATCGCGCTCGTGAGCACCGATGACGGCGGCGGCTGAGCGCGCGCCCGTGATCATGCTCGCGGTGGGGGAGGCGTCCGGCGACCTGCACGGCGCCACGCTGTGCCGCGCGCTCCGCGCGGCGGCGCCGGAGTGCCGGCTCGTCGGCATGGGCGGTCCGCGCATGCGCGCCGAGGGCATGGACGTCGCCATCGATCTCACGGGAGCGGCGGCGGTGGGGGGAACGGAAGCGGTAGGGCGTGTCCCCGCGCTCGTACGCGCGTACCGGACCCTGCGCGCGATGCTCGGTGCTCCCGTGCTCCCCTCGGTGCTCGTGCTCGTGGACTTTCCCGAGTTCAACCTTCGGCTCGCCGCCGCCGCGCGGCGCGCGGGCGTGCCCGTCGTGTACTTCATTCCGCCCCAGATCTGGGCGTGGCGCCCGTGGCGCATCCGCGCCATCCGGCGCCTCACCTCGCTCGTGCTCGCCGTGTTTCCCTTCGAGCACGCGCTGTACCGTCGCGCCGGCGTGCCCGTCGAGTTCGTCGGCCATCCCGTGCTCGACGCGCTGGCGTCCGCGCCCACCCGTGAGCAGGCGCGGCGCGAGCTCGGCCTCGACGGCGACGCGGCGGTGATCGGCGTGCTGCCGGGCAGCCGTCGCGAAGAGGTGGAGCGTCTGCTGCCCGCCAT
>CAYQQT010000120.1:0-9074 GCA_964419375.1 uncultured bacterium | reverse complement strand
CGCAGGGCGCCATGGGCCATGGTGACGAGCGAGACGATGTCGAAGACGGGCAGGCCCGTCACGCGCTGGACGTCGGCCGCGTACGGCGGCATGTTCGTGCACTCGAGCACGATGGCGCCGATATCCGGGTGGTCGCCCACGAGCCGCCGCGCCACGCGCACGTGCTCCTCGCGGGCGGCGTCCACGTCCAGCTCCAGCTCGTTGTCGAGCAGCACGCGGGTGAACTCCTTTTCGCCTTCCATCCCCGCCACCACGAGCGGGATCTCGGGGCCGATGCCGGCGCCCGCCAGGTGTTCGGCCGTCAGCCCTGCTGCGTTCACGGTCATCAGGCCCACGCGCCGGCCGGGCGCGAGCATGCGGTGCACGAGGGGAACGAGCAGCAGGCTGGAGGTGAAGACGGGCACGCGCACGGCGGCCGCCAACTGGTGCTGGTACTTGACCAGAAAGCCGCAGTTGGTGGTGATGGCGCCCACGCCTTCGCGCTCGAGCTGCCGCGCGCCCTCGATGAAGGCGGGCAGCAGCCCTTCGGCGCCGCGGCGCACGACCAGATCGGGATCGGCGCCCGCCACCCGGTGGTAGCGCACCGGGAACGGAAACGTGCCTGCGTTGCCCATGTCGCCCGGGATGCGCGGGAAGCGCGTGTCGAGCATGAGGATGCCGACCGTGAAGCCGAACTGGTTGAAGCCGCCGCGCACGCGTCCGGTCGTCATGGCGCCCTACTCTACGCCCGGCGCCGCGCCCGCGACAACGCCATGCGTCAAAGACGCGCAGCAGACCCGAGCACGGGGCGGCTGTTGTACACTCGGGCAACCCGAAATGGCAGTGCGCCCGCTCATTGCTGAAGCCAAGGAAGGAATGACTCTATGACCCGTCGTGCCCTCGCTCTCGCCCTCCTCCTCGCGCTCGCCGGCGTGGCCACGGCCGCCGCGCAACAGGCGGTGACCATCGGCACCAACCCGCCCGGCTCCGTGTTCTATGCCATCGGCAGCGGCCTCACCAAGATCGTGACGGACACCGGCAAGGTGAAGATGGCCGTGCAGCCCTACGCGGGATCGAGCACGTTCATCCCGCTCCTGAACTCCGGCGAGATGGAGTTCGGCGTCGTCAACGCGGTGGACATGGCCCTCGCCTACCGCGGCCCCAACTTCAAGATCGGCGGCCGCAACCCCTTCCCCCACGCCCCCAACGTGCGGCTGCTGATGCGCGGATCGCCGTTCATGGTGGCGCTGCTCGTGCGCAAGGACTCGCCCTTCAAGAACGTGCACGACCTCAAGGGCAAGCGGGCGACGGGCGAGTACCCGGCGCACCTGGCCGTCTGGTACAACATGTTCGGCCACCTCGCCAGCGGCGGCCTCACCTGGAATGACGTGAAGGTCATCCCCGTCCCCGCCCTCAACGACGGCGTTGACGCGCTCGTGCAGGGACGCGCCGACGTCACGTCCTACTCGCTCAATGCCGCCAAGGTGAAGGAAGCGGATGCCGCGGTCGGGGTGCGCTACATCTCCGACGACTGCTCGCCCGAGGGTGAGAAGCGGATGCGCCAGGCGGTGGCCGGCTACTACCCGCGCTGGATCAAGGCGGGCACCGCCACCGGTGTGCTCGAAGACATCTGTGTCGTCGCCTACGACCTGCACATCGCCACCGGCAAGAGCGTCCCCGACGCGGTGGTGGAGGCGACGCTGCGCGCGGTGTGGGACAACGTCGACAAGCTGGCGCCCCTGCACCCCCTCTTCAAGGAGTTCAAGCGCGAAGGCTTCGTCGATCCGGACACCACGTTGCCGTATCACCAGGCGGCGGTGCGGTTCTACAAGGAGCACGGCGCGTGGAAGCCGGAGATGGACCAGGTCCAGCAGAAGCTCCTCTCCTTGAATCCGTAACAACGTGACCGAAGTCGTCGCGAAATTCAGGACGCTCGACGGCCCCGCGAAGGTCGCCGAGCGCGTCCTGCTCATCGCCCTCACGGTGGTGGGCGCGGTGTGGGCGACGCAGGTGCACCACCACTTCACCATCACCTTCTTCAACGAGCAGTATCTCGGCCTCTTCCTGGCCCTCGGCCTCGCCCCCGTCTTCCTCTCCGTGCGCTCGTCACCGCGCGGGGACGCGCACCGGGTGCCGTGGTACGACTGGCTGCTGGCGTTGGGCGCGCTCGCGGTGGGCTTCTACGTGGTGGTCATGTACCCCACCATCGCCTACCAGCTCGGCGTGCTCAGTGCCGACAAGCTCATCTTCGGCGTCCTCGCCATCGTCCTCATCCTCGAAGCGGTGCGCCGCGTCGCGGGCTGGGCGCTCATGTGGATCGCGCTCGCGTGCATCCTCTACGCGAAGTTCGCCTGGCTGCTGCCCGGCCTCTTCAACGCCAAGGGCTCGGGCTGGGGGCGCATCGCGGTCTACCTCTACCTCGACACCAACGGCATCTTCGGGCTGCCCCTCGCCGTCACCGCCAGCATCGTGATCGCCTTCATCTTCTTCGGGCAGGCGCTCTACGCGGTGGGCGGTGACAAGTTCCTCACCGACATCGCGATGGTGGCGATGGGGCGCTACCGCGGCGGCGCCGCGAAGATGGCCGTCGTCTCCTCCACGCTCTACGGCACCGTCTCCGGCAGCGCGGTGGCCAACGTGGTGGTGGACGGCGCCATCACTATTCCGATGATGAAGCGGGCGGGCTACCCGCCGCACCTGGCGGCCGCCATCGAAGCGGTGGCGTCCAACGGCGGCCAGATCATGCCTCCCGTGATGGGCGCCGCCGCCTTCCTCATCGCCGAGTACCTCTCCATCCCGTACGGCGAAGTCGCGCTCGGCGCCGCCATCCCCGCCCTCCTCTACTACCTGGCGCTCTTCGTGCAAATCGACCTGGAGGCGGCGCGCTACGGCCTCGTGGGCTTGCCGGCGGCGGAGATCCCGCGCACGCGCGGTATCATGCGCCGCGGCTGGGTCTTCCTCGTCCCCCTCGGCGTGCTGGTCTACACGCTGATGTGGGCGCGGTGGGAGGCGGGCCCGGCGGGCATGCTCGCCGTCCTCGCCACCTTTGCGGTGGGCATGCTGCACAAGGAGACGCGGCCCACGTGGCGCGGCGTCGTGGAGTGCTTCGAGAGCACGGGCCGCACCATGCTCGACCTCGTGGCCATCACCACGATGGCCGGGATCGTGATCGGCGCCCTGCAGCTCTCCGGCTTCACGTCCAAGCTTCCCCTGCTGCTGCTCAACATGTCGGGCGGCAACGTGGTGGTGCTGCTCATTCTCACCGGCATCGTCAGCATCATCCTCGGCATGTCGCTGCCGACGACGGTGGTGTACGTGACGCTGGCCGTGCTCGTGGGCCCCGTCCTCGCGCAGCTCGGCATCGTGCCGCTCGCCGCGCACCTCTTCCTCTTCTACTTCGGCATGCTGTCGCTGATCACGCCGCCGGACTGCCTGGCCACGTACACCGCGGCCGCCATCGCCAAGGCTGATTTCTGGCGAACGGGCTGGACCGGAATGCGGCTGGGCATCGTGGCCTACATCGTTCCCTTCGCCTTCGTGTTCCACCCTGCGCTGATCTTCAGGGGAACCTGGACGGAGATCATCTTCGCCTCCCTCACCGCCGCCGTGGGCGTGGTGCTCCTGGCCCTCGGCTGCGTCGGCTACTTCACCCGGCCCCTGGGCTGGCCCAAGCGCGTGTGGGCCTTCGCCGCCGCCGGCCTGCTCATCATGCCGCCGCTGGCGTGGATGCCCGCGTTGACGACGGACGCGATCGGTCTCGCCCTCGGCGCCGCCCTCGTGGCCATGGAATGGACGGCGCCCGCGCGCCACCACGTAACCGCCCCGAGCATGAGCGCCACCCCCACCACCTCTATCCCGAGGACCAAGTCATGACGAAGCGTGTGAGCGTCGAATCAACGGCGGAGGCGTATCTCGAGCTGCTGGCCGCGCGCGGCGTGGAGTACCTCTTCGCCAACGCGGGGACGGACTTCGCGCCCCTCATCGAGGCGTACGCCAAGCGCTTCGCGCAGGGCCAGTCGCTGCCGCGCCCCCTCACCGTGCCCCACGAGGTGCCCGCCGTCGCGATGGCGCACGGCTTCGCGATGATCACCGGGCGGCCGCAGGCGGTCATGGTGCACGTCATCGTGGGCGCCGCCAACGCGCTCGGCGGCCTCATCAACGCCGCGCGCGCGAACGTGCCCATGCTCTTCACGGCCGGCCGCAACCCCATCACCGAGCAGGGCTTCCGAGGCAGCCGCGACCGGCACATCCAGTGGGCCCAGGAGTCCTTCGACCAGGGCGCGATGGCGCGCGAGTTCGTGAAGTGGGACTACGAGCTGCGCAACTTCGCCCAGCTCGAGACGGTCGTCGACCGCGCCCTCGCTATTGCGGTGGCGGAGCCTCGGGGGCCCGTGTACCTGACGCTGCCGCGCGAGGTGATCGGCGAAAAGCAGGAGAGCTTCGAGTACGCCGAGACCTCGCGCGCGCCGAAGCCGTCGGACTCCGTGGCCTCCGCGGATGCCATCCAGGACGCCGCGCGCATGCTGGCGGCCGCGCGCAATCCCGTGATCATCGCCAAGGCGCTCGGCCGGGATCCGGGCGCGGTGCCGTCGCTCGTGCGCCTGGCGGAGGCGCTGGGAGCGCCCGTCGTCGACCACTTCCACATCTACATGAACTTCCCGCAAAACCATCCGCTGCATGGCGGCTTCGACGGTGCGCCGTACCTCGACGAGGCCGACGCCATCCTCGTCGCGGAGTCCGACGCGCCGTGGTTTCCGTCGATCAAGGGACCGCGGCCGGACGCCAAGCTCGTTCACGTGGCCGTCGACCCTCTCTTCTCGCGCTATCCCATCCGGGGCTTCGCCGCCGACGTGGCGCTGGGCGGCACGCCCCGGCTGACGCTGGCGGCCCTCGCCGATGCGGTGGGCGCGCTCGTCGACCCGCGCGCCGTCGGTGAGAGGACGAAGCGCTGGACGGACGAGCACCAAAAACGTCACGCGGCGACGGCCGAGCGCGCCCGCGCCGTGCAGGGCGACCGCCCCATCGACATGGCGTGGGTGTCGCGCTGCGTGGGCGACGTGGTCGACGACGACACCATCGTCGTGAACGAGTACGACCTGGACACCAACCACGCGCGTTTCCGCGTGCCGGGGACATATTTCGCCTCGCCCCCGTCGAGCGCCCTCGGCTGGGGCCTCGGCGCCGCCCTCGGAGCCAAGCTGGCCGCGCCCGACAAGACGGTCATCTGCTGCGTGGGCGACGGCTCTTACATCTTCGGCGCTCCCACCGCCGTGCACTGGACGTCGCGCGCCCATGACCTGCCGGTGCTGTGGGTGATCTTCAACAACCGCGCCTGGAACGCGGTGAAGCGCGCCACGCACTCCTTTGCGAAAGACGGGTGGGCGGCGCGCCACGGCATGCCGATGTCCGATCTCGACCCGTCGCCGGAGTACGCGATGATCTGCCAGGCCTCCGGAGGCCATGCGGAGAAGGTCGAAGATCCGGCCGATCTGCCGAACGCGCTCGGGCGTGCGTTGAAGGCGGTCAAGAACGGGCAGCAGGCGCTGCTCGACGTCATCTGCAAGAAGCCGAAGTGAAGATCCTCGCCACCGGCCCCAGCGGGCCGGCTCACGAGCTGGACGCGCTCGGCGCCGCCGGTCACACGGTGACGATCGGTCGCCCGCTCGACATGCCGGCCCGCCGCGCCTACGCCGAGGACGAGCTGCTCGCAGAGGCACGCGACGCCCACGTCATCCTCGCCTCTCACTTGGAGACCATCACCAGGCGTGTCATGGAAGGAGCGCCTTTGCTGCGGCTGGCCATCGTGCCCTTCATCGGCACCGACAAGATCGATATCCCCGCCGCCACGCGCCTCGGCGTCGCGGTGGCAAACAGCCCCACGAAGGAGAATTTCGTGGCGGTGGCGGAAGCGGCCATCGGCCTCATGCTGATGCTGCTCAAGCGCATCAAGCACAACGAGGCCCGCCTGCGCGCCGGGCAGTGGGCCACGCGCGAGGACCGCGGCGACTTCCTCTTCGGCAAGACCGTCGGCATCGTCGGCCTCGGGCGCATCGGCTCCCACGTGGCGCGCCGCCTCGCGGGGTGGGACGCGCGATTGATCGCCAGCGATCCCTACGTCGATCCCGCGCACGCGCGCGCACTCGGCGTGAGCCTCGTCGATCTCGACACCCTGCTCGCGGAGTCCGACATCGTCACCCTGCACGCCTCGCTCACCGCACAGACGCGCGGTCTCGTGAACGAGAAGGCGCTGCGGCGCATGAAGCCGTCGGCCCTGCTCATCAACACCGCGCGCGGCGAGCTGGTGGACGAGGAGACGGTGGCGACCGCGCTGGACGCGGGCTGGATCGCGGGCGCCGCCGTGGACGCTTTCGCGCGCGAGCCCCTGCCCGCCGACAGCCGCTACCGCAACGTCGATCCCGAGCGGCTCATCCTGACGCCGCACAACGTCGCCCACAGCGAGGCGGGCCGCCGCGCCAACCTCGCGCTCGCCATCGACCAGATCCTCGCCGTGGGGCGGGGAGAGCCGCCCGCGCATCTCGTCAACCCCGACGTGCTGGAGCGCTGGAGGAAAGTATGACCGCGATGCCCGTTCTCGACGCCGACGGCCACGTCACCGAGTCCAACGAGGGCGTGGCCAAGTACCTCGACGAGCCGTACCGGCGGCGCCCGCTGAATTTCTCGCTCTATCCCCAGGACGGCTGGGACCGGCGGATGCTCGGCACCCTCGGCCACTTCGGCGGCACGCCCGAGGCCTGGCTGAAGGCGCTCGACGAGGGCGGGATGGAGCTGACGGTGCTCTACCCGACCTTCGGCCTCTTCGCCAGCTTTCTCAAGGACCGCCAGTGGGCCGTCGCCATCTGCCGCGCGTACAACACGTGGCTGTACGAACACTTCGTGCGGGTGAGCCCGCGGTTGAGAGCGGTCGCGCTGCTGCCCCTGCAAGATCCCGAGGCGTCCGCGGTGGAGTTGCGGCGCTGCGTACGCGAGCTGAATTTCTCCGGCGCCATGCTCGCCGCCGACGGCCCCCACCTCCTCGGCGATGCGCGCTTCACGCCCGTGTGGGAGGAGGCGCAGCGCCTCGACACGATGCTCGGGGTGCACGCGAGCGGCTCGCACCTGGGCGGCGCGGGCGTGGACATGTTCCCGTCGTTCATCCAGACGCACACCGTGTCGCACGCCTTCGGCCAGATGCGGCAGATTACCTCCGTGATCTTCGAGGGCATCCCCGAGCGCTTCCCAAATCTAAGGATCGCCTTCCTCGAAGCGGGCTGCGGGTGGGCGCCCTACTGGATGGAGCGCATGGACGACGAGTACGCCAAGCGCGCCTCGGAGGCGCCGGTGCTCAAGAAGAAGCCGAGCGAGTACGTTCGCTCCGGCAAGATCTACTTCTCCTGCGAGGCGGACGAGTGGCTGCTGCCGCAGGCGGTCAAGCTCGTGGGCGAGAACCAGATCGTCTACGCCTCCGACTTTCCGCACTGGGACCACAGCTACCCGGGCTCCATCGACGAGATCCGCGACCGCGGCGACCTCACCGACACGCAGAAGCGCAAGGTCCTCGCCGACAACACCCGCCGGCTCTATAACTTCTAGAGGAGCGTTATGGCCCAGGACCTCCGCAGCTATCTGGACGGGATCAAGCGCCGCAAGGCGGACGATTTCCAGATCGTCTCCAGGGAGATCGACCCCGCCTTCGACATCACGGCCGTCGTGGTCAAGCTGGAGAAGGAGCGGCGGCAGCGGCCCGTGATCCTCTTCGAGAACGTCAAGGGCACGAAGTTCCCCGTGCTTACCAACCTGCACGCGAGCCGCTCCCGGCTGGCGCAGGCGATCGGCTGCCCGCCCGAGGCGATGCTCACCACGTACCTGCGCGCGATGGACAAGCCCATTGCCCCGAAGACGGTGGCCACGGGGCCGGTGAAGGACGTGATCCTCACCGGAGACAAGATCGACCTCTACGCGCTGCCGCAGATCGTCCACCACGAAGGCGACGCGGGACCCTACATCACCGCCGCCATCTCGTTCGCCAAGGACCCGACCTCCGAGACGTGGAACTGCGCCTACAACCGCCTCATGATCCAGGGTCGCGACACCACGTCCATCCACCTCACGCTCGGCAAGCACCTGTGGGAGTTTCACCAGATCGCCGAGAAGCGCGGCGAGCCTCTGCCCCTCGCCCTCGTGGTGGGCGTGCATCCGGCCATCGCCCTCGGCGCCCTCGCCATCGGCTCCATCGACGAGGACGAGCGCGCCATCATGGGCGCGCTCCTCGGAGAGCCGCTGGAGCTGGTCCGGTGCGAGACGTCCGACGTGCTCGTGCCCGCCCACGCCGAGCTCGTCATCGAGGCCGAGATCCTGCCCCACGCGCGCACGGCGGAGGGCCCCTTCGGCGAGTTCACCGGCTATAGCCTGGGTGAGCGGCAGCGGGAAATAGTGAAGGTGAAGGCGATCACGCACCGGCGCGACGCCATGTTCCAGGACATCACGGTCGCACATCTCGATCACCTGCTGCTCTCCACGGTGCCGATGGAGGCCAACCTCTATCGCGCCGTGCGCGCCATGGTGCCGTCGGTGAAGGCGGTGCGGGTGCCGGCGCCGTTCACCTGCTACGTGTCCATCGACCAGCGGCTCGTGGGCCAGGCCAAGAACGCGATCATGGCGGTGCTGGGCGCCGACCTTTATATGAAGCGCGTGGTGGTGGTGGACGCCGACGTGGACGTCTTCGACGACCGTCAGGTGACGTGGGCCATCGCCACGCGCTGCCAGCCTGACCACGACATCACGATCATCACCAACGCACGGGGCTCGGACCTCGATCCCTCCACGAAGGAGGACGGCTACACGGCGAAGTGGGGGGTGGACGCCACCGCCAAGCCCTCGCTCGAGCGCTACACGCCGCGCCACCGGATGCCTGCCGACGTCATGAAGCGCCTGGACCTCAAGGACTACCTGCCCTGAACTTCGTCTCCCGCCTGGAGGCGACGGCGCGCCGGCATCCCGGCAAGCCGGCGCTGGTGTGGGATGGGGGCAGTCTCACGTACGCGGAGCTGGAGGGACGGGCGGGGGCGCTCGCGCGCGACCTCACCGCGCGCGGCGTG
>CAYQQT010000119.1:5797-9083 GCA_964419375.1 uncultured bacterium | reverse complement strand
AGGCGGAGAGCGGGCAGGCGACCGGCTTCCGGCGCTCCGGCAGTATCCTACGCTCTCCCGTAGTAGTAGATTGGCGTGGCACCGATCGCTCACTCGAGGGAGGCCCCCATGAGCACGACACCGGCGGCGGCACTCAGCCATTTCGGCATCCACGTCACCGACCTCGACCGGATGGCCGGCTTCTACACGCGCGTGCTCGGCCTGCTCGTCATGGACCGGGGCAAGCTCGAGGGCGGCAACGAGCTCTGCTTCCTGTCCCACGATCCCGACCAGCATCACCAGCTCGTCCTGGTCAGCGGCCGGCCGCGCGAGGCCACCTACAACGTCGTGAACCAGATCTCCTTCAAGGTGCCGGCCCTCGAGGATCTGAAGACGATGCACGCACGGGTCCGGCAGGAAGGCATCAAGGAGTTCCGCATCGTCACGCACGGCAACGCGTGGTCCGTCTACTTCGGTGATCCCGAGGGCAACAGGGTCGAGCTGTTCGTCGACACGCCGTGGCACACGCCGCAGCCGTTCGCGGAGCCCTTCGACATCGAGGCCCCGGTGGACGCCATCCTCGCCGAGACCGAGGCGACCTGCCGCAAGCGGCCGGGCTTCTTGTCGCGGGCCGAGTGGCGTGAGAGGCAAGTAGCGCGGATGGCCTGACGTCGTGCCGACGCATCAGGCGCACCTGGGCCAGGACGATGACAGCAGGGGCGCGCTGGCCGATGGGGTGCACCGATAAGGGCCTTGGAGTACCATACGGGCGCGGATTCCACGTAGCCGCAGTTGGCGTCCACCGACACGATCGACCGCTCGACGACGAGGCGCACTACCTCTATTCGCTGGTGTGGTATCGGATCGTGCCGCACAGCGCGAAGCTCCGCGGCTGGACGATCACCCCGAGCCACTTCCTGAACCAGCAGCTCGATGTCGTATGGCTATCGGAAAAGTGACGGCCATGGGCCGTCAAGAGGTGGCATGAGACATACTCGCCTCGGTCGCACCGGCCTCACCGTCTCGCGCCTGTGCCTCGGCACCATGACGTTCGGGCTGCAGTGCGACGAGAAGACGTCGCACGCCATCCTCGATCGCGCGCTCGCCGGCGGCATCACGTTCATCGACACCGCGGACGTCTATCCGCTCGGCGGCACGCCCGAGACCGTCGGACGCACCGAGGAGATCCTTGGGACCTGGCTCGGCACGCGGCGGCACGACGTGGTCCTTGCCACGAAGTGCCATGGCGCCACGGGCCCGCGGCCGTGGGACCGCGGGCTCTCGCGCAAGCACGTCCTCGACGCGATCGACGCGTCGTTGCGACGCCTCCGTACGGACTACGTCGATCTCTACCAGGCGCATCACCCGGATCCCACGACGCCGATCGACGAGACGCTGCGCGCCTTCGACGACATCGTGCGTGCGGGGAAGGCGCGCTACGTCGGCTGCTCGAACTACCCGGCGTGGCAGACCGCGAAGGGCCTCGGGCGCAGCGAGCTGCTCGGCCTCGCGCGGTGGGACTGCGTGCAGCCTCGCTACAACCTGCTCTTCCGTCAGCCCGAGCGCGACCTCCTGCCGCTGTGCCAGGAGGAAGGGCTCGCCGTGATCCCGTACAACCCGCTCGCCGGCGGCTTCCTGTCCGGCAAGCATCGCCGGGAGAGCGGACCCACGGAGGGCACGCGCTTCACGCTCGGCACCGCCGCCACGCGGTACCAGGAGCGCTACTGGCGGGAGCGCGAGTTCGAGACGGTGGAGGCGCTGCGCCCGCTCGCGCAGCAGGCGGGGATGTCGCTCGCGCGGCTGGCCGTCGCGTGGGTCCTCGCGCATCCGGCGATCACGTCGCCGATCATCGGCGCCAGCCGTCCGGAGCAGCTCGACGACGTGCTGCCGGCGGTCGACAAGGGCCTGGACCACGCGCTGAAAGCGCAGCTCGACGAGCTGACGTACGAGTACCGCCTGGGCGACGACGTGCGTTGAACATGGGGGCCGCGCAACTGAGGACCTACTGAATCACCTCGTCGGCCCGCACAAGCAACGAGTGCGGGATCAAGAACGCATAGAGCGAGCCGAGCGGTGGCCGCGGCGAGCGCGCGCCACGGGCTCGGCCTGAAGTCAGTGTTGCTCACGGTGATGGCGCGGGCGAGTATACGGGACGTATGAAAGTCGGCGTGATCTTTCCACAGACGGAGTGCGGCACCGACGTCGCGGCCATCGGCGCCTTCGTGCGATCCGTCGAGGCGATGGGCTTCGACCACCTCTTCGTGGCGGACCACGTCCTCGGCGCCGACCCGCGGTTCCACTCCCACCCGTCGCTGGCCACGTACTCGCACGAGGCGGTCGTCCACGAGGCGCTCACGCTGATGGCCTATCTCGCGGCGATCACGACGCGCATCACTTTGGCCACCGGCATCCTGATCCTGCCTCAGCGGCAGACGGCGCTCGTGGCGAAGCAGGCGGCCCAGATCGACGTCCTGAGCGGCGGGCGGCTGCGCCTGGGCATCGGCGTGGGCTGGAACGCGGTCGAGTTCGAGGCGCTCAACGAGACGTTCGAGAACCGTGGTCGCCGGAGCGCGGAGCAGATCGCCGTCCTGCGCGCGCTGTGGACGCAGCCGGTCGTGGATTTCCGCGGCGAGTTTCATCGGATCAGTCACGCCGGCCTCAACCCGATGCCCATCCAGCGCCCGATCCCGATCTGGTTCGGCGTGGGCAGCCGAGACCATGCGGTGCCGCCGGATGCGGCTCTCCGGCGGATCGCGCGGCTCGCCGACGGCTGGAGCCCGAACTTCCCGCCCGACACGCAGGGCCACGCCCTCGTCGCTCGCGTGCATGAGTACGCGCGCGAGGCGGGCCGCGATCTCGCCCAGCTTCCTCTCGAAGGCCGGGTCCGTCTTGCCGGCCAGGGCCCCGACGGATGGGCAAAGCAGGTGGAGGCCTGGAAGGCGCTCGGCGCGACGTCCCTCATCGCCGAGCCACGAGGTGAGCGCCTTCGCTTCCCGGACGGACATCTCGACGTGCTGCGCAGGTTCAAGGAGACGGTGAGGTGAGCATGCTGCCGGCTCCGGGCTTCCATCATCTCCATCTGAACTCCATCGATCCTGACGCCGCGATCGGCTTCTACACGCGGCAATTTCCTCGCAGCGCGAAGACGAGCTGGGGCGGGCTGCCAGCGCTCGCCGCGCCGAATGATGTGCTGATGCTGTTCACGAAGGTCGCCACCGCGCCCGCGACGGCGCCGCAGACCGCGATCTGGCACTTCGGCTGGCATGTCACCGACACCCACGCGAGCCTCGCGACCTACAAGGCCCGG